>CAURDG010000070.1:0-7579 GCA_963523555.1 uncultured Cardiobacterium sp. | reverse complement strand
CCCCCCCCCCCCCCGCCCCCCGCCCCCCCCCGCCCCCCGCCCCCCCCATGGGTCCGGGGGGGGTTCGGGGGGGTTGAGGGGGGGGGGGGAGAGCCAGTGGGCGTCGTCAGGCGGGTCGTCGTGGATGTTGAGGTCGGCCTGGGTCATGTATTGGTCGGCACAGGCGGCGGCTTCGGCGCGGTGGTCACTGGCCGGATCGTGGATGTTGTACCAGTATTCGAGGGCGTTGTGGAAGGCGAGGATGTTGCCATCCGGCACGCCGCCTTCTTCCGCCAGCGCGTTCAGGGCATCACCGATGTGGGTAAGGCGCCAGCTGCCTTCGCTGATTTCTTCGTAGAGGGCGCACAGGTGCGGGCGCAGGTAGGGGTCTACGGTGGCAAAGGTTGGGTCAGGCAGGTCGGCAGCAAGCGCGCGGGCGACGCGACGGGCGAAGGTGGCGCTTTGCTGGCGGGTGTAGCGGGCGAGGCGCGCGTTGAGGTAGGCGGTGTAGTCGTCGTAGGTCTGCATGGTCAGTCAGCGGGCGGGACGGTGCCGGTGGGGCTGATGCCGCGCGCGCGTTCGGCGGCGCTCAGGGTGAAGATTTCGTAGCCGTCGGCAGTCACCGCCAGGGTGTGTTCCCATTGTGCGGACAGTGAGCGGTCGCGGGTGACGACGGTCCAGCCGTCATTGAGGATTTTCAGGTCGCGTTTGCCGGCGTTGATCATCGGCTCGATGGTGAAGGTCATGCCCGCTTCGAGGACGGTACCTTTGCCCGGCTGGCCAAAGTGCAGGACTTGCGGGTCTTCGTGGAAGCCGCGTCCGATGCCGTGACCGCAGAATTCGCGCACGATGCTGAAGCGTTCGTTTTCGGCAAATTGCTGGATGGCGTGGCCGATGTCGCCGAGGGTCGCGCCGGGGCGGACGCAGCGGATACCGCGCCACATGGCTTCGTAGGTGATGTCCACCAAGCGTTGGGCGAGGACGCCGGCCTCACCGACGAGGAAGGTGCGGTTGGTGTCGCCGTGCCAGCCGTCTTTGATGACGGTGACGTCGATATTGACGATGTCGCCGTTTTTCAGGGTCTTGTCGGACGGGATGCCGTGGCAGATGACGTGGTTGACCGAGATGCAGGTGGAAGCGGGAAACGGCGGGCTGCCATAGTTGAGGCAGGCAGGGATGGTGTGTTGCTCGTTGACCATGTAATCGTGGCAGCGGCGGTCAAGTTCGGCGGTGGTGACACCGGGGACGACGTAAGGCTCGATCATGTCGAGAACATCGGCGGCAAGGCGTCCCGCGACGCGCATTTTTGCTAAATCCGCGTCGCTTTTCAGGGTGATGGTCATGGAATTTTCTGTTTGGTAATCAAGGGCGGCTATGGTATAAAGCGCGCGCCTTTCTGGCAACTAAAACACACAAACGCGGTAATTGACGCTCCGGGTGCCTTAACGGTTGGGGTGATCACGCGTTTGGAGGCTTAACCCTTTAATGGAGAATCAAATGAGTAAAGTCAGTATGCGCGAGCTGTTCGAAGCAGGCGCGCACTTTGGACACCGCACCCGTTTCTGGAACCCGAAAATGGCGCCGTATATCTATGGCAAACGGGGCGACATTCACATCATCAACCTCGAAAAAACTGTGCCGATGCTTAACGACGCGCTGAATTTCGTCAGCACCGTCGTCGCCAGTGGCGGCACCGTCATGTTCGTCGGCACCAAACGCAGCGCCTCTGAAGCTGTTGGCACCGCTGCTGCCCGTTGTGGTATGCCGTACGTCAACTTCCGCTGGCTCGGCGGGATGATGACCAACTTCAAAACCATCCGCCAGTCCGTCAACCGTCTTGAAGCCATTGAACGCATGGGCGAAGACGGCACCTTCCAGAAACTGGTGAAAAAAGAAGTCATCGTACTCGGCCGCGAACGCGACAAACTCGCCCGCTCTCTCACCGGTATCCGTCACATGCGCCGCCTGCCTGACGTGCTGTTCGTCATTGACGTGGGCCATGAACACATCGCTATCCAGGAAGCGAAAAAACTCGGCATCCCGGTCGTCGGTATCGTTGATACCAACAACCAGCTCGAAGGCGTTGATTACATCATTCCGGGTAACGACGACTCCGTCCGCGCCATCAACCTCTACGTGAACGCTGTTGCCGACACCATCCAGGAAGCAAAAGCATCTGTTACCACCGGCGGTGGTGAAAACGCTGAAAAAGCGCTGGAAGAAGCTGTCGTCGTGGCCGAAGAAGAAGTCGTCATTGTCGAAGAAACGCCGGCTGCCGAATAAAGCGCGCCATTTCTTCAATCCCCATCTGTGAATAAAAGGCTGCGGTATAACAACCGCAGCCGTCCCTATTTCAGGAGTACCCATGTCAGAAATATCCGCCAAACTGGTCAAAGAACTGCGCGAACGCACCGGCGCAGGCATGATGGAATGCAAAAAAGCCCTCGTCGAAATGCAGGGCGACATCGAAGCAGCCATTGAGCACATGCGCAAAACCGGCCTCGCCAAAGCCGACAAGAAAGCGGGCCGCGTTGCCGCTGAAGGCGTACTGGTCGTATCCGCCAGTGACGACAATAAACACGTCACCATCCTCGAAGCTAACTGCGAAACCGACTTTGTTGCCATGGGCGACGAATTCCGCAGCTTTGCCGAGCGCCTCGCCGATATCGCCCGCAGCCAAAACCTCGCCGATGTGGATGCGTTGAACGCTGCCGAATTTGCCCCGGGCGTAACTGCCGACGAACGCCGCCGCGAACTCGTCGCCAAAATCGGCGAAAACATGAATATCCGCCGCTTTGAAACCTACAACGCTGGTAACGGTGTGGTCGGTTCCTACCTGCACGGCAAAAAAATCGGCGTACTGGTGGAAATCAGCACCAGCGACATCGAACTCGCCAAAGACATCGCCATGCACGTCGCCGCCAGCAACCCGCTTGCTCTTGATGCTGCCTCGTTGTCGCCGGAATTCATCGCCAAAGAGCGCGAAATTGCCCAGGCCAAAGCCGAACAAAGCGGCAAACCGGCCAACATCATCGAAAAAATGGTTGAAGGTGCCATGAAAAAACTGTTCAGCGAAGTCACCCTGAAAGGGCAGAGCTTCGTCAAAAATGGCGACATCACCGTTGAGCAACTGCTGAAAGAAAAAGGCGCGGAAGTCGTGCGTTTCACCCGCTACGAACTGGGCGAAGGCATCGAGAAAGAAGAATCTGATTTCGTCGCCGAAGTTATGGCACAGGCCAAAGGTGTATAAATCCGCCCAGCGCTTGTCTGCAAAACCGCCGCTTGCCGGCGGTTTTTTTGTGCGGCAAACGGGGGTAAAGGGCAGGGTGGCAAGTGGTTTTTGCCGCCGGTATCCCCGCCGCGTCTATAATGCACGGCGGTTTTTAACGTCGGAGAACTCACATGTCTATCAATAAGTCCCCTAAATATAAAAGAATTTTGCTGAAAATGAGCGGCGAGGCGCTGATGGGCGAGCAGGCTTTCGGGCTGGATGCCAATGTGGTGCGCCGCATCGCCGGAGAAATCCGCCAACTCGTTGAGGCAGGCGTAGAGGTTGCCATCGTCGTCGGCGGTGGCAATTTGTTCCGGGGCGCGCAGCTTGCCGCGCTTGGTATGGAACGGGTGACGGGCGACCATATGGGGATGCTCGCTACCCTGATGAATGCGCTCGCCATTCAGGATGCCCTAGAGCAGATTGAGGTACCGGTGCGGGTGATGTCGGCGCTGATTATCGACCAGGTCTGCGAGCCGTTCATCCGTCGCCGAGCCATTCGTCACTTGGAAAAGGGCAGGGTGGTGATTTGTGCCGCCGGCACCGGCAATCCGTTTTTCACCACCGACAGCGCCGCCAGTCTGCGTGCAGTTGAGCTGGAAGTGGACGCGATGTTCAAGGCGACGAAGGTCGATGGTGTCTATTCCAAGGACCCTAAACGTTTTGATGATGCGGTAAAATACGATGACCTCAGCTATCGTCAGGTACTTGCTGACAATTTGAATGTGATGGACGCGACTTCCGTGGTGATGTGCCGCGACAATGACATGCCGCTGGTGGTATTTAATATGACCAAACCCGATGAGATTGTCCGCGCCGTGTTTGATGACGGCGTCGGCACTGTTATCCACGCTTAATGGAGTTTTTATGTTGCAAGATATTTTTAAGGACGCCGGCGCCCGCATGGAGAAATCCGTCAAGTCGCTGGAACATGAGTTGAGCAAAATCCGCACCGGCCGTGCCAATACGAGCCTGCTGGATCATGTGCAGGTTGAGTATTATGGCTCAATGGTGCCTTTATCGCAGGCGGCGAACGTCTCCGTCACCGACTACCGCAGCCTCACCATTCAGGTATGGGAGCGCAACATGGTCGCTGTCATCGAAAAAGCGCTGATTAATTCCGATCTCGGCCTGACGCCGAACACCGCCGGGCAAAACATCCACATCAACCTGCCGCCGCTCACCGAAGAACGCCGCAAAGACTTGGTCAAAATCGTGCGTAACGAAGGCGAACAGGCGAAAGTCGCCATCCGCAACGTGCGCCGCGATGCCAACCAAAGCATCAAGCAGCTTGTCACCGACAAACAGGCATCCGAAGACGACGAGCGCCGTGCCGAGGCGGAAATCCAGAAACTGACCGACAAATACGTCGAACAGGTGGATAAGGTGTTGTCGGAAAAGGAAAAGGAATTGATGGAGGTCTGATGGCCGCCACGCCTCCCCCGCCTGCCCATGTTGCCATCATCATGGATGGCAATGGCCGCTGGGCGCAGCAACACCTGCGCCCGCGTGCCTTTGGCCACAAGGCCGGGCGGGTGGCGGTGGATCGCGTTGTCACCGCCTGCGCGCAGCGCGGGGTGAAAACGCTCAGTTTGTACGCATTCAGCACGGAAAACTGGCGGCGGCCGCCGCATGAAGTGAAGGTGCTGATGGAATTGATTGAAGCGGCACTGCGCGAGGAAGCGGCGAAGATGCAGCACAACGACATCCGCTTGCGCGTGCTGGGCGACCGCCTGCCGTTATCCGGTTCATTGCGTGACGCGATTGACGCGGCGGAAACCCTTACCGCCGCGTGTTCGCGTATGGATGTGGTGCTGGCCATTAATTACAGCGGCCAGTGGGCGTTGATCGAAACTGCGCGCCGCTTGGCGCAAGCTGCGGCCGCCGGGGAAATCGCCCCCGCCACGCTGGATGAACAAACTTTTGCCACTTACCGTCCCATGCCTGACTTGCCGCCCGTCGATCTGCTGATTCGCAGTAGCGGCGAGATGCGCCTGAGCAATTTTCACTTGTGGGAACTTGCTTACGCCGAATTATGGTTCACCGATGTGCTTTGGCCGGATTTCGGCGAGGCACAACTCGACGCGGCGTTTGCCGCCTATCATCACCGCGACCGCCGCTTCGGCGCCCTGTCGCATTCCTGAGACTATTTACTATGCTGCTCTATCGAATTTTGACCGTGCTGGTCATTGCCCCGCTATTCTTTTGGGTCAACCTCTACGCCAATACCTTCTGGTTCAATGCCTTCTGGCTGGCGCTGGTGGCACTTGCCGCCCGCGAGTGGGGCAATCTGCTGCGCTGGAACAGGGCGCGGCAGTGGAAATTTGCCCTGGTGAATGCCGCCTTTGCCTTCCTCGGCCTGCTGGTGGTAGAAGCCGGATGCAAGGTGCAACACACGACCCTGCTATTCTGGTTCCTGATTATCGCCAGCCTGCTGTGGCTGTTTATCGTGCCCTACGCGCTCTATCGCTACAGCCGCGATCAGCGACTCAATCTCTCGGATAGCATCCTCAGCGTCATCGGTTCCGTGATGCTGCTTGCCTTCGTCTGGGCAACCGTTGCCATCCGGCAGCAGATTCATGGCGGTGGCCTGCTGGGACTGTTCATCATCGTCTGGTGCAGCGACATTGGTGCCTACTTCGCTGGTCGTTGCTACGGTAAACGCAAACTGGCAGAACATATCAGTCCGAAAAAAACCGTGGAAGGCTTCATTGGCGGCTTCGTTGCGGCGATGCTGGCTGCTGTGGTGCTGGCGCTGTGTGTGTCATTACCGCTATCGCTGCCCCACTTCCTGTCGCTGACCGTGCTGGTCGTTATCTACGCCGTCATCGGCGACCTGTGGGAAAGCGTGCTGAAACGCCGCGCCGGCATCAAGGACAGCAGCAACATCCTGCCCGGTCACGGCGGCATCCTTGACCGCATCGACAGCTGGCTATCGGCGATGGTGCTGTGGGCAGCGGGTTTCCTCTATACCAGTCTCTACTGACAAACATCCTGCATCCTTATGACCTCCCTCTTACCCATCCTCTGGGGCATCATCGGTTTCGCCATCACCATCGGCATCCTCGTCACCATCCACGAATGGGGCCACTTCCAGATGGCGCGTTGCTTCGATGTCAAAATCCTCCGCTTCTCGCTTGGCTTTGGCCGTCCGTTGCTGAAATGGCGCGGCAAAAAAGACGGCACCCTCTACACCCTCGCCTGGATACCGCTTGGTGGTTACGTGCAAATGCTCGGTGAAAGCGACGGCGAAGCGGTCAATGATGCAGAAAAACACCGTACCTTCGCTGCGAAAAAAGCCTGGCAACGCTTCCTGATCGCTTTCGCCGGACCGGCGGTCAACCTGCTTTTCGCCGTGCTTGTTTTTGCCGCCCTCTACCTCTTTGGCGTACAGGGACTGCGTCCGGAAGTCGCCTACGTCGCGCCGGACAGCCTTGCTGCCCGCGCCGGATTACAAGTAGGCGACCTGATTCGTGCCGTGGAAGGCAAGAACGTCAAACTCGGCGGCGAAACTCACGTCGCCCTGGTTGGCGCACCCCGCCGCGATGACGTAACCATCGTCATCGAACGGGGAGGACAAGAAGAAGTCCTGCGCCTTGACCTGAGCGGGCTGCAAAAAGGTGACGAGCTGAAAATGGACGAAGCGACGGGCCTTTACCTCGTGGACGAATGGTTGCCCGCGACCGTGGCGGAAGTCATGCCGGACAGCCCGGCTGCCGCAATGGGTATCAAAAGAGGCGACCGTATCATCGCGCTTAACGGCAAAGCCACCGACCTGATCCGCATTGGTCGCAGTATCGCCGCCGGCAAACCGGGCGATGCCGTGCGCGTGACGGTCATCCGCGATGGCAGCGAACACACCCTACACGGCACCCTCGGCGCGCGTCCCGATGACAAAGAAAAACAGCGGGGTTACCTCGGTACCCGATGGCAGCGGGCGGACGTATCTGCCTACGTTGCCGTCGAGCGCTACGGCCTGTGGCAAGCCCTGCAACACGGCTGGGGCAAAGTTGTCTATTACACCCGCCTGACCTATAACATGTTCGGCAGAATGTTCGCGGGCAAAGTCTCGCTGGATAACATTGGCGGCCCCATCACCATCGGCGACGCCGCTGGACGGACGCTGACCTACGGCTGGGACATTTTTCTGAATTTCCTCGGCGTGGTCAGCTTGTCGCTGGCGGCCATTAACCTGCTGCCGGTACCGCTACTGGACGGCGGGCATATGCTCTTTTACGCCCTGGAAACCATACGCGGCAAACCACTGTCTGTACGTACCATGAAATGGGCACTGCGCTTCGGCGGCTCACTGGTGTATGCGCTGATGGC
>CAURDG010000069.1:0-7582 GCA_963523555.1 uncultured Cardiobacterium sp. | reverse complement strand
TGGCGCACCCGACAGGACTCGAACCTGTAACCTACGGCTTAGAAGGCCGTTGCTCTATCCGGTTGAGCTACGGGCACTTAACCTTGACTGGTCGGAGTAGAGGGATTCGAACCCCCGACCCCCTGGTCCCAAACCAGATGCGCTACCAGACTGCGCTATACTCCGACGCGGGATGAGGCGCGCATTCTAGTGAGCGCCCTGCGCATCGTCAAGCGCTTTCTCTGCTATGGCGAAGTGGGCGCATCGCCGGCACCGCTGTCAGGCAGATTGCTGAGGTCATCCGGCTTGCTGACGGGCGACGGGGTGGCGGCTTTTTCCACAACCGGCACCGCAGGTGCGGCCTTCTCTTCGGCACGATAGCGGACGTGTAGCGGCGGTGCGCTGCCGTCCTTGTCCTGCCCAAAATAAATTTCCATGTGCGGATAAGGCATCTCGATTCCTGCCGCGTCGAAATACATTTTCACCAGACGGTTATAGGCGCGGCCAACCGCCCACTGATCGCCCGGCGTTGTTTTAATCGACACGCGCAGCATCACCGCGCTGTCGGCGAGCTGGGAAACCCCTTGAATATTAATCGGTTCCAGGATGTAGCGTTTCATCTCGCCCTTGACCAATTCATTAAACGCTGCGCGCAGTTGTTCCATCGCCTCGTCCACATTCTCGCGGTAGGCGACGCCGTATTCGGCGATATGGTTGGCGTGGCCGCGCATATAGTTCGATACCCGCGTGACATTGGAAAATGGGATCAGATGGTACGTTCCTGAACTGTCGCGGATGCCGACCGAACGGATCCCGACCTGTTCGGCGCGGCCGGTGATGCCGTCCACGGTGACAATATCACCGGTGTTGATGGCATTTTCGATCTGGAAAAAAATCCCGGTAATCACGTCTTTCACCAGCGTTTGCGCGCCGAAACCGACCGCAAGACCGAACACCCCGGCACCGGCAATCAGCGGGCCGATATTAATGCCGATCTCCGTCAGCACCATTAGCGCCGCGCTGGCAAAAATCACCACCGCCCAGCCGCTGCGGAAGAGCGACAGCAGCGTCTGCGTGCGCACCCCCGGCGCGCCACCGCCCACTTCCGGGCTCAAATGTCGCTCGATCAGTACCAACGACACCAGCCACACCGCGAGCGCCACCGCCAGAATCAGGCAGACATTCCAGAAGCGGGCGAGCAGGGCACGACCGAGCGCCGAATGTTCCCAGGCACTGACATCCACCACATGCCACGTCGCCAGCAGCTCAAAAAACACCAGCCACAGCATCGCTATTCGCACCAGACGCAACCCCAGCGGCACATAAAAATTCAGCCGTTTTTCCAGACCGGGCAGACGCCGCGCCGTATCGGGCGAAAAACGGATGGGGCGACGGATCCGTTGCGACAGCAGCATCGACGCGAGCAACGCCCCGCCGACCAGCGTCAGCGAATACAGTGTACCGCGCAGCACAAATGGCAGCGACTTCTCGCCGCTCAGCAGCGTCAGCACCAGCAGCATCGAAAAATACGCAATCGCCAGCCAATGCCATAGCGGGGCAAATACCCGCAGCGTTCCGGAAAAAATCGCGCTACCGGAAGCATCCGCTGCCTGCCGCAGGGCGAGGCGTACCGCCGTGCGCTGGCGGATGACCACCACCATGCCATAAACAAAAGCGCTCAACGCGAGCAGTGCCGAAAACACCAACCCCAGCGATGGTGACAAGAAAATCCGGATCAGCGGGAACACCACCAAATAGCCATAACCGAGCAACTGCAACAACGTCGCAAACCAGCGGTTCCAGTATGCTGCCGCCTTATCCGTGCAGGCCAGCAGGCGCAGGCCAGGAAAGCGCGGATAAAACACCAGGCGCACCCCGATTTGCAGCGCTTCCACCGCCACAAACGCGCGCACAAAAAACGCCGCCTGCGTCGAAAGCACCCCCGTCTCACCGACCACAAACACCGCCAGCACATTCGCAAACACATAAGCGAACAGCAGCAACAGCGCGTCACCGAGCGCGGCTGCGCCAACGCCCAGCAAACGGCGCGACAGCGGCGACAACTGCGCGCCCTGCAACACCCAGCCCTGCAAGCGCACCTTCACCCCGCGTGTGGCGCGGTGCAAGCCCCACAAGAACGATAACGTTGCTGCCACCAGCAGCGCCAGATTCAACGCCGTCTGCTGCAACACCTCCCAATTCACCGCCTGCAACATCAAGTCGCGGCCACTGAACGCACCGACCAGTGCATCCCAACTCTCGGCAAAGCGCGAACCCACCTCACGCAGCACCTGCACCCCGGCTTCTGCCACCTTCTTCGGCCAGGCAGCGGCAGACACCACCGCCGCGCGCGCATTCTCGGCAACCGACTGCAACGCCACCGCCTCCGCTTGTACCTCGTCCTTCTTCTCCCCGGCGAGAGCCTCCGTCGCAGCCGCTTCCTGTCCTTCCGTTGTCTCGCCAGATGCCGCCGTATCCGCAGATGCTGCCGCATCACCGGTCTGTGCCTCCGTTGTGGCTGCTTGCGCCTTGCCTGCCGCTGTCTTTTCAGCTGCTTCCAGCCGCCGTAACTCCGCCACCAGCGCCTTGCGTTGAGCTGGATTTTCCAGCACATCGGCGAGTGCCGCCCAAGCGGTGGCCTCATCCGTTTTGCCACCTGCCTTGCCGCCATCTGCCGCCCAAAGCGGCGCCACCAGCAAGCCCAAAACCAACACCAACCACCGCATCGTGCACTCCCTTCAAAATCAAAAGAAGCGCATAACATACACCAAGCCCGGCGGTGGCAAACGGTATCGTCACTAAACCTGTATTCACCTCATTTGAGGCCTGACGGAAGACTGCGCTGTGTGCTATTGGCATAAAAAAGACGCTGCAAGCAGCGCCTTCTCTTTGACTACTATCAGGAAGCTATCAGGAAGCTGGGATTGCCTGTCGCTTAGTGACTGCATCTGCCAGCAGGGCCAGTAGCTTTTCCGTATCTTCCCAGCCGATACAAGCATCCGTGATACTTTGCCCATAAGTCAGCGGCTGGCCTCCCTCCAGTTTTTGCGCGCCTTCAACCAGATTACTTTCCGCCATGACGCCGATGATGTGGCGATTACCAGCGGCAATTTGTGCACCAACACTGGCAGCAACCGTCATCTGCTGCAAATGCTGCTTGTTGCTGTTGGCGTGACTGCAATCCACCATCACATTCTGCGGCACATGAGCGGCAGCAAGCGTGGCGATAGCAGCCTTGACGTGCGTGGCATCATAATTTGGCCCCTTGTTGCCGCCGCGTAGAATGAGATGGCAGTCTTTATTGCCGTAGGTGTTGACGATGGCGGCATGACCGCTTTTGGTGGCGCCCAGAAAACTGTGCGCACAACGTGCCGAAACAATAGCATCCACCGCAATCTGCACATCACCGTTGGTGGCATTCTTGAAACCGATCGGGCAGGACAGACCAGAGGCAAGCTGGCGGTGAATCTGGCTTTCTGTAGTACGCGCGCCTATCGCCCCCCAGCTAACGAGATCGGCAATATATTGCGGGATGATGACGTCTAGATACTCAACTGCTGCTGGAATACCATTTTCAGCGAGATCCAGCAGCAGCTTGCGGCCGATGGCAAGCCCTTCATTGATAGCAAACGAGCCATCGAGATACGGATCATTCAGTAGCCCCTTCCAGCCAACCGTAGTACGCGGTTTCTCGAAATACACCCGCATCACGATGAGCAGCTGTTCACGATAACGTTCAGCCAGTGGGCGTAAGCGGGCGGCGTAGTCGTGCGCGGCATCCACATCATGAATCGAACAGGGGCCAATAACAACCAGCAGGCGGTCATCCATGCCATCAAGAATGCCATGAATACCATGACGCGCAGCACTCACCGTCGCGGCAGCAACATCTGTTAGCGGATAACGTTCCAACAGGACAAAAGGCGGAATCAATTCTTCAATATTGGCAATGCGTGCATCATCTAAAGGTTGCATGGTGGTTTCCGTTTAATTTTGAGGGCCAAGCAAGATAACGCAAAACAGCACACGACGATAGGGCTAGAGCAGCGAATCCAGTACAATCCGTTGCTTCCCCCAACCGCGCAATTATCATGACCAACCTGCTCGCTACCTGCCAAATCCGCCTCGAAACTGCCCTTACTGCCCGCCTGCCATCCGTCGCTGGTGACCGCTTGGCTGATGCCATGCGCTACGCCGCCCTTGGCGGTGGCAAACGGCTGCGCGCTGCACTGGTGTATGCGGCAGCTAGCGATTTCGCCGTGGCACTGAATAGTGTGGATGCCGCTGCCTGCGCCCTGGAAGCCGTGCACGCTTACTCGCTCATCCACGACGACCTGCCAGCGATGGATGACGACGATCTGCGCCGTGGCCGCCCCAGCACCCACAAAGCCTACGACGAAGCGACCGCCATTCTTGCTGGCGATGCTCTGAACACGCTGGCCTTCCAGCTGTTAACTACAAGCCCGCTGCCACCTGCTGTACAAATCGCGCAAATCCGCATATTGGCGGATGCTGCTGGCTGGGACGGTATGGTTGGCGGACAAATGCGCGATATCATCGCTACTGGTAAAACACTGAACCTCGAAGCTCTGCAAGCCGTGCATCACGGCAAAACTGGCGCCCTCATCCGCGCAGCACTGCACTGCGGCGCCATCCCTGCTTCCTGCTACAACACATACCGTGCTCCCCTGGATACCCTGGGTACAGCGCTGGGTATTGCCTACCAAATCGCTGATGACATCCTCGATACCACCGCCGATAGCGCTACTCTCGGCAAAACGGCGGGCAAAGACATGGCGCAGGGCAAAAACACCTACCCTGCCCTGCTTGGCCTGGATGGTGCCCGTGCGGCACTCGCTACTTACAGCGCCCAAGCACAAGCAGCAGCGGCACAACTGCCTGGTGGCGCCCCGCAACTATCTGCGCTGCTTGACATCATCGCCGTACGGGAGCACTGAACACGGAGAGCGCTGACCATTCCTATTGCTGCCGTTCGGACCAATGCGCGCCATATAATCCCCGTTTCATCCGCAACCCATAAGGACATTCCCATGCTGCTCGCATTCACCGCCCCCGAAGCGCTTGATGTCGCCCGTGTCGGCGGCAAAGGCTTTGGCCTTGCCCGTGCCACCCAGGCCGGACTGCCTGTACCTGACGGCGTCATCCTGCCAACCGACACCTACTGCGCCTGGTTTGCGCCGCATCAGGCGCACGTTGCCACCCTGCTCGCCGAAAACCGCGACGCGCAGGCACAAAGCGCCGCCATCACCGCCTACCTTGCTACCCAACCCCTGCCGGACGTGCTCACTGCACAACTTAACGTCCTGCAAACCGCCCATCCCGAACGCTATTTTGCGGTGCGCTCCTCTGGCAGCGCTGAAGACCTGCCCGGCGCCGCCTTTGCCGGCCTGCACGACACCCTGCTCAACGTGCATGGCGTGGATGCCCTCGCTGCCGCCGTCAAACAATGCTGGCTCAGCCTGTGGAATGCCGAAGTCCTGCCCTACCGCGAGCGCCTCGGTGTGGCACATGAAAGCGCGGCAATGGCGGTTGTCATCCAGCAAATGGTCAATGTGGCGGCAGACGGTGCAGCAGGCGTCGCCTTCTCCATTGACCCCGTGCGTGGCGAAGTTGACACCGTTCTCATCAACGCCGCCTTCGGCCTCGGTGAAACTGTCGTTGCCGGCGAAGCACCGGTGGACGAATACCGCGTGGATAAAAACGGCAGCGTCAGTGGCCAGAGCATCGCCGCCAAACCGCAGG
Source organism: uncultured Cardiobacterium sp. (assembly GCA_963523555.1). Classification (GTDB taxonomy): domain Bacteria; phylum Pseudomonadota; class Gammaproteobacteria; order Cardiobacteriales; family Cardiobacteriaceae; genus Cardiobacterium. Next base: position 1,840 of record CAURDG010000069.1, on the reverse strand, counting down.
CGCTAACCCGGGCCGGTACCATCGACCTGCCACCCGCACAGCAAACCCGACCCGCCATCAAACCCACACAGGCGGCACAAATTGCCGCACTGGCGCGCCAGGCTGAAGCCCATTTCGGCTTCCCGCAAGACATCGAATGGGCCTACGAAGGAAACGCGCTCTACCTCCTGCAATCGCGCCCCATCACCCGCTTCGCACCGCGCTGGACGCGGGACGAATCCGCCGAACGCTTCCCCAACCCCGTCACCCCGCTCACTTGGGGACTCTGCGAAGCAGGCTTTCACCAATCACTTAATTACTCCTTCGCGCTGATGGGGCTGCCGCCACTGCATGACCCGTGGTTCAGCAAAAAAGACGGCTACATCTACGGCAACCAGAACGCCGTGCGCGTCTATGCCGGACGCCTGCCGCTTGCACCGCTGCGCAACACCGCCAGCCTCAACACCTTCATCGAAAACGGCGGTCTTGCGCGCTACACCTGGATCAGCGAACTGCCGACCCGCTGGATGAACGACCTTGACCACTACCTGCTCGAACTTGGCCGCTACAACGCCATCGACTACACCGGCAAAACCCTCGCCGAAAGCTGGCGCATCCTGCAAGACATTAACGACCTCGGCACCGCCTACTTCCTGCCGAACATCGCCATCTCGCTCACGCAAACCCTGCTCTACCGCGTCCTGCGTCATGTCCTTGACCTGCTTGACCCCGCCAGAGCCCAGGACACCTTCGACCGCCTCATCAGCGTCGTTGAGACCAAAACCGGTGCCGTCAACCGCGCCATGTGGCAACTCTCGCGCCGCCTGCGCGCCCATCCCGAACTCATCAACACGCGCTACCACGACGCCGAAAGCCTGAACACCGCGCTTGACGCTTACCCTGACATACGCGATGACTTTGCCCGCTTCCTCGCCCAGCACGGCCACCGCGAAGTCGATTTTGACGCCTACCACCCCACCTGGCTGGAAGCGCCGCAAACCGTCTTCACCCAAATCCAGATGATGGCAAGCCAGGACGACAGCGCCCGCGACGACCAATACTGGGACAAAAAAAGCGCCATGTACGCCAGCGAACGCGAACTGCTGGCGCGCGCGCCGGCCGGACTACGCTTCTTCCTGCAAGAACTCATCCGCCTGGCGCGCACCTACACCGCGCTGGATGACATCGAACACTACCAGACTACCCGCCTTACCCTGCCATTCCGCCGCGCCGCCCGCGCCATCGGCGAGCACCTTGTCCAACAAGGCGCGCTGGACGAGGCGATGGACATCTACTTCCTGCCGCCTGCTGAACTTGAACACGCCATAACAAGCGGCGATTACCACGGCCTCCGCGCCACCGCTGCGCGTGAAAAAACCGCCTATCAGGAGGCCTGCGCCCGCGCCCCGGCTTGGGAATACGGCGCGGACAGCGCACCTGCGACAGATGGCGCGAACAGCTGGCAGGGGCTGGGCGGTAGCCCCGGCAGCATCAGCGGCGAAGTCTTCATCATCACCGACCCGGCGCAATTCGCCGACTTCCCGCAGGACGCCATCCTCGTCGCCCGCACCACCAATCCCGCCTGGACACCGCTCTTCTACCACGCCGCCGGCGTCATCACCGAAAGCGGTGGCCCACTCTCGCACGGTGCCGTGACCGCGCGCGAACTCGGCATCCCGGCGGTTATGGGCATCCGCGATGCCTGCCACCGCCTGACGAACGGCCAGCGGGTGAAAATCGATGGCAGCCTGGGACGGGTCATCGTACTGTAAAACACCTCACGACCTCGCTTGGCAACAGCTGCCAAGCGGGATAAAACCTGGCTTCCCGCCAAGCGGGATAAAACCTGGCTTCCCGCCAA
>CAURDG010000068.1:0-7763 GCA_963523555.1 uncultured Cardiobacterium sp. | reverse complement strand
TGGCGCGCCCAGTAATGACGCCGCTTGGCGGGCCCAGTAATGGCGCCGCTTGGCGGGCCCAGTAACAACGCCGCTTGGCGAGCCCAGTAACGACGCCGCTTGGCGGGCCCAGTAACGACGCCGCTTGGCGAGCCCAGTATTGACGCTGCTTGGCAGGACCAGTAACGACGCCGCTTGGCGATCCCAGTAACGACGCCGCTTGGTATGTACAAAACTCAAATCTTGCACGAAAAAAGCCCCTCTCCCATTGGGAGAGGGGTTGGGGTGAGGGTTGGACAAATCCGCGCAGCAACAACACCTGATTCTACGAAACCCAGGTTTTACCTCGCTTGGCGGCCCGGTGTTTACGCCTAGACAGCGATGCGATGTAGCCGCAAGCAAGTGCACAGCAGGTCAGGTGGAGCGTGTTGTAGTGGCAAAAGGCCCGCATGGGCGGGGCTTGGTGGTGCGAGGCGGTTACTGGCAACGATAGCCGCCGTACTTACAGTTTCAGGCGGTAGATTTCTTCCAGTGCGTCGTTGCTGTCCACCGAGCAGTTGAGGTCGCGCAGGCGGCCATCGTGCACGCTGTAAATCAGGCCGTGCACACACAAGTTTTGCCCGCGCGCCCAGGCGCGTTGCACTTCGTCCGATTTGCAGACGTTTTTAACCTGTTCGATGACGTTCAGTTCGCACAGGCGGTCTTTTTTGGCCTGTTCGTCGATAAGGGCGAAGTTGGCGCGGTTGTTGTTATAGACGTCTTTTATGCTGCTCAACCAGTTGTTCATCATGCCGTAGTCTTTTTTGCTGAGGACGGCTTTTATGGCGCCGCAGTCATAGTGGCCGCCAACGATGATGTCGCTCACTTGCAGTTCGTCCACGGCAAACTGGATGACGCTGTGGCAGTTGAGATCCATGGCGTGGACGATGTTGCCGACGTTTCTGTGCACAAAGACTTCGCCCGGCAGAAGCCCCATCACCTGGTTAGCGGGGATACGGCTGTCCGAGCAGCCGATCCACAGGTAGGCGGGATTTTGCTGGGCGGCGAGGGCGTCAAAGATGCCGGGGTTGTCGGCGGCGAAGGTTTCCGCCCAGCGGCTGTTACTTTCCAGGAGGGCTTCGATGTGTGCTTTTTTCATGGTCTGTTAGGTGGTGGCCGCCAAGCGGGATGTTTGCTAGACCCGCCAAGCGGTGTAATTACTGGGCCCGCCAAGCGGGATGATTGCTGAGCCCGCCAAGCGGGATGGTTACTGGGCCCGCCAAGCGGGATGTTTGCTGGGCTCGCCAAGCGGGATAGTTACTGGGCTCGCCAAGCGGCATAACTACGCGTTTTCGTTTTATGCCCCGATGTCGCGGCGCCAGGTGATGCCGTCAAACTGCACGCGGGCAATGGCGTCATAGGCTTTTTGTCGCGCTTCGGCCGCAGTTTGGGCGACGCCGACAAGGTTCAGCACACGGCCGCCGCTGGTCAGGTATTGGCCGTCGTTGTATTTGGCACCGGCGATGAAGACTTGCGCGTAGAAGCGCGCCTGTTCGAGGTGGTGGATGGGCAGGCCGGTGCGGTAGTCGCCGGGGTAGCCTTTCGAGACGGCGACGACGCAGCAGGCGTGCGCGTCTTTCCAGCGGAAGACGTTGGCGTCGAGGCGGCGATCCAGCGCGGCCTGCACGGCGTCAAGCAGTTCGCTATCAAGTAATGGCAGCACGGCCTGGGTTTCGGGGTCGCCGAAGCGCATGTTGTATTCGAGCAGGTACACGCCGCGCGCCGTCACCATCAGGCCGAAGAAGATGACGCCGGCGAAGTTCATGCCTTCCGCCTGGATGCCGCGCAGGGTGGGTTCGAGGATGTCGCGGCGGAAGGAGTCCATTTCGGCGGCGCCGAAGCGGGGATGCGGCGCGATAACGCCCATGCCGCCGGTGTTTTCGCCGGTGTTGCCTTCGCCAATGGTTTTGTGATCGCGCGCGCTGACCAGCGGCACGATACTGCGGCTGTCGCAGAAGCTGAGTAGCGAGCATTCGTAGCCGTCGAGATATTCTTCGATGACGATTTCCGCACCCGCCTCGCCGAAGCGGCGTTTTTCCATCATGGCGCGCACGGCGGCTTCGGCCTCGGCCTGATTCTGGCAGATGACGACGCCTTTACCGGCAGCGAGGCCGCTGGCTTTGACCACGGTCGGGTAAGGGCAGTCGTGCAGGTGGGCAAGTGCCGCATCCAGTTCGTGGAAGGCGGCATAAGCGGCGGTTTTCACGCCGTATTTGTGCATGAAGTCTTTGGCGAAGCGCTTGCTGCCTTCGAGTTGTGCCGCCTGCTGGTCTGGGCCAAAGATGGTGAGGCCTTGGGCCTGGAAGGTATCGACGATGCCTTCAACCAAAAGCGCTTCCGCGCCGACGAAGGTGAGGCCGATGTCGTTCTGTTTGGCAAAGGTCAGGAGGTCGCTGACGCGGGTGAGCGGGATATTGCGCACCCGCTGCATGTTGGCGGTGCCGGCGTTGCCGGGGGCGACGTAAATCTGCTGGACGCGGGCGTCTTGCGCAAATTTCCAGGCCAGCGCGTGTTCGCGCCCGCCTGCGCCGATGATCAGGATATTAAGCATGGTGGTGTTCCTCTATAGCTTGGTTGTGTGGGAGGCGGCAAAAGCGCGTGGTTGTCTCGCTTGGCGCGTGTTTGCCGTATCCGTGAAAGGTCGTGATTATAGTCGGTTCAAACGGGCTGTTTTAGGCAACTATGTAGCCGCCAGCAGGCGGGCGACGGTTTCCGTGAGCAGGCGGTGTTCCTGCGGCTGGATGCGCGCTTGCAGGGTATGCGGCGTGTCATCCGCCAACACCGGCACCCGCGCCTGAGCGATGACCGCGCCGCTGTCAATGCCGCTGTCCACATAATGCACGGTGCAGCCGCTTTCCCGCTCGCCCGCGTCCAGCACCGCCTGATGCACACGCAGGCCATACATCCCCGCGCCGCCGTATTTCGGCAGCAGCGACGGATGCAGATTAATGATGCGCTGCGGGAAACGCGCGACCAGCGCGGACGGCAGGATGCTGAGGAAGCCGGCAAGCACCACCAGATCCGTGGCGGCAGGCATGGCGGCAGCCAGCGCAGCGGCAAAATCTGCTCGTTTGCGGTCAACGAGGACAAACGGTACGGCAGCGGCTTCGGCGTGCTGCCTGCCGCTGCACTCGCGATCAGCGATGACGGTGTTGACGCGCGCGGGAATCTCGCCACGTGTGCAGGCATCAAGCAGGGCTTTGAGATTGCTGCCGCTGCCGGAAATCAGGACGGTAAAAGATTTCATATGTTCTCCTTGAATTGCCGGGCGTGTAGAAAAAAAGCATGGCTATCCCTATTGGCGGCAGCAAATGCCGCTTGCGGAATGAAATAAGCCACATTGCGATCCACATAAAAAAGCAGAAAATCTTTGTCTTCAATGATGCGATAAACCATAGGCCAAGTATAAAAATGTCTGACACGTCCAGCTTCTTCATGCGTCAGCCCTTCCGGAGACAGGGTCATGGTGAATTGTCGTCCATCCAATGGATAAAACATACCGCGAATAAAATTGCCATATTGCCAGCGCTGAAAAAATATCACGGCAAGGAGTAAAGCGCCAAGCAAATAGAGCATATATCGTAAGGATTGATAAGCACCATCAGCGACCGCGAGGCAAGTATCCAAACCTGTTTCATCACTGAATAGATGACAATTCCCGTATAGTGTATTGCCGACATTAGCCATCGCCCGTCCATACCAATAGAAAAGGGCAAACATCATCAGCGTAAATGCCGCCATACCAAGCCACTGTTTCCGCCGCAAGGCAGGCTCCCGGTAGCGGCAAAGCCGTCGCCCCGCCTGCCGTTTCTCGCGCTCCGTTGCCGCGAAAGTAATTTGCATGGCGTTTGTCATGAAAGTCCCTTGTAGTATTGCAATAACTGGAAATAGCGGTTTTCCGTTTCCTTATCGGCAAATACACGTTGCGGAATCACGAAGGCGGCGGCCTGGTCAATAAATACAAACCACAGCCCTTTTTCACATATCACCCGCTCAATAGTTGGCCAAAAATAAAGCATACGGTTTTTATCCGCTTCTTCACTATAAAATCCTTCCGGCGCTACCGTGTAAACGAATTGCCGCTGGGGTAATGGACGGAAGGCGGCATGTCGTTTAATGCGGATTTCATAAAAAATAGAAGCCGACAGCGCCATTACCGCAAAAATAACCGCCTGCATCATGAACCATAGCGCCCGGATACCGTCTGCGTCAGCAAATAAAGCCCCATTTTTCAAGAAAGAAAAACGGTTAACGGCAATATAAATACAGACAATAAAAACCAGCATACAAAACACATCCACCCAACGGATACGCTGCAATATTGACTTGGGCAAAAAGCGCTGCAATACACGCGAGGCCGTACGCTGTTCCGCAGCCGTCGGTACGACCGTCACCGATAAAGTCTCACCATTCATCTGCCACCTCTTCATCGCGCACGGCAACGATGGCCGCATCCAGCACTGCGGCACAACGCCGTACCGCCGCCTCGTCTTCCTCGCGACTAATGAAGCCGACACACAAATCCGGATTATCCGCCTGCCAGCGCCACAGCGTCAGGCCGTAGCCCTGCAATTCCTGCGCGGCATGGGCGAGCAGCAGGCGCGGTTCCGTCTCAAAAACCAGCGGCTCGTCATCCGCTTCCTGCACGCCGAAAAACACATCCGCCTGCCAATTCGCTGCCACTGCGCGCAAATCATCCACCAAATCAAATATATCCGCCCATTCAGCGGCAAACACCGCTTCATGCTGCAACAAATAGTAGGCCGCCCAAAACGGCGGTAAATCGTGATTGCGCGCTTCCAGCAGCGCATCTTCAAGCGCCTCATCCGCCTCCATAAAACGATCCGGCTCGGCGTCAATCAATTGCAGCAACTGCCGCAAAGTGGCGGCATGGTGTCCCTGTTCCGACATATTCTCCCCCATAAAAAAACGCTGCGTATCATAAACGACACATATTCTTTCATCACAAAACGCTGATTTCATGGAGATAAAAAAGAAACATGGAAAAAATGTCATTTTTCCTGTCGCAAAATGGCAAATATGTTACATTACTGCAATCTCTTCTTAATCCGCACAGGAGTGTTTACACAATGAAAAAAGCCCTCATCCTGCTACTCGCCGCCGCCCTTGCGACCACGGTTGACGCCGCTCCGCGCCAGAAAAGCAAAGCGAAAGCTAACCGTTCGGCGAAAACGAGCCGGGTCACGAACTACAACGAAACCTATACCGTCGGCGGACAGCGCATTCCTGCCATCCGTAACCGTCACCTGCTGAAAGCCATTCCGCCCGGCACACCAATCATGCCGCCGAATGCCGCTGCTGCACGTGACCGCATCGGTGTTCGCCCGCTCAATTTCAACGGCGGCCAGGCGCACATTTCCGGCAGCATCCGCGGTCTCGGCATCGCTGCTTACAGCTTCAGCGGCAGCGCCGGACAGTCCATCCGTATGGTGCCGAACGGCAAAAACTTCGCGATGGAATTTGCCCTCTTCAACCCGCAGATGGGGATGCGCTTCGGCTCGGTGCACACCCTGCCGTACAGCGGCGAATACGAAGTACGCATCGTGCAGAACCACAAAAACGCTGCACGCAGCAAGACCGCTCGTCCCTACAACGTAACCGTTTACCTTGATGGCGCCGCAGACGGCATGCCGATGCCGGTCGGACAGCGTAGTGTGTCGATGGGTGCAGCGCCCATGGCGATGGACGGCAACGAACCGATGCCGGTGAAACGCAGTTCGCCGATGCGTGCCGCTCCGGCTGCCGCTGCCATGCCGGCCCCAGAAATGGACGCCGAACCGGAAGCAGCACCGGCACCGCGTAAAGCTGCCCGCACCCCGGCAAAAGGCAAAGGCAAATCGCGCAATTATCAATGTGAAAACGGCGCCAAATTCAGCGTTGAATACCTGAACATCAACACGCCGAACCCGACCGCCATCGTTCACAGCGATTCCGGCGATTCCAGCCTGCCGCTGGATACCTCGGCCAGCAGCGGCAAGAACCTGATTTTCAGCTCCGACGAAGGCATGCTGCACTTGGTCAAAACCCAGGGCAACAACCTCGCCCGTGCGGAAGTGCTGTCGTTTGACCATAATGGTTCACCGATCGGCTTTGGCTGCAAACCGCGTTAAGTATCAAAAATAAAAATGCCCGTAAGGCATCCTTCTAAAATGAGATGATTCTTAACAAAAAACGGCTCAGCTCTTTCGGAGCCGTTTTTCTTATTCCTCATAGTTTTCTTATTCCTCATAGTAGAGTGCCAAGCTTTGTAAATACTTCTGCAAGCGGCGCTGATACTTGTTCAGCGGTACGGGCGTATCCGCTTCCGTTACCGGCGGAACAGCCGCCAGCTGCTTCTTCGCCTCGCGCACCAGTTGCCGCACATGCTGCACGTCCAAGTCGGCATAGCGTCCCAGCAGTTCGCCATAAATCTCGGCATCGTCCGCAAGTAGCCGTTCTATCTCGCGGCGGATGCGCTGCTGCTTGCCCGGACTATGCAAATAGGGGTGGTTGATGTGTTCGTGCGCAGCGAGAATCGCCGGATAATCCTGCTCATCCAGCAGGCGGGTGAGATAATTCAGATGGCGCGACAGCGCGTTGCCGCTCAGGCGTTTGCCTTCCCGCAAGGCGGCGATAAGGGTATCATCAATCGGCAACAGCGGATACTGATGCGCGGGCAGTTTCAGCAGCTCGCCGGCAAAGGCTTTTATCGGCTCGCGTTCGCGCTTGGCTTGCGTGCGATTGGCGCGGATGACGCGGCCTTCCTCGTCGTACTGTTTTTCCTGTTCTGGGCTATCAAAGTTCTCAGTCATGTCCGGTTTCGTTTTTCAGCGGGACACCTATAATAGCAACCTTTTTTGGAGGGGAACGGATGCGCGGCTGGCTCATCGTGCTAACAATATGGATTAGTCTAGCGGTGCAGGCAGAGCAGGTGCCTGCAGCCGTGGCGGAAATGCTGCAAAAGAACAACGTCGCTAGTGCCGACATCAGCATCTGGGTGCAGGCCATTGAAGCCGAAGAACCGCTGGTTGAACTGAACGGCACCACCTTGCGCCATCCCGCCTCCGTGGCCAAAGTCCTGACTACCGCCGCCGGTCTCTTGCGCCTCGGCAAAGATTATCGTTGGGAAACCAACTTTTATGTGGACACCCTGCCTGATGCAAACGGTGTTGTTGAAGGCAATCTCTATGTCGTCGGCGGTGGCGATCCTTTCCTCGTCGAAGAACAGCTGCTCACCATGCTGCAGGCTCTGCAACAAGTCGGCGTACGTCACATCACCGGTGACATTATCCTTGATGATTCCCTCTATCGTCTCACCCCGGAAGAGCGCGACTCCGCTTCGTTCGACGGCAAACCCTGGGCGGCCTACAATGCCATTCCGCACCCGCTGATGGTCAACTTCCGCACCGTAAAAATGCAAGTCACCCCGCAGGCGGGCAAACCACAACTCACCCTCGTGCCGGAAATCGTCAACTGGAAAATCGACAACCAGCTCAAAGTCAAAAAAGGCCAATGCAGCGGTGACGGCTTCACCCCGTCTGCCGTGCTCGAACGTGACGACAAAGGCTATGCCGTTATGCATGTCGCCGGCACTTACGCCACCGGCTGCGGCGCACAAGACGTGCAACTCGTCCTTGGTGAAGCGAGCGAACAGTTCTACTATCTCTTTCGCGACCTCTGGTACCGCCTGGGCGGCAGCTTCGACGGCGCTGGCAAAGTCGCCAAAACCCCGTCCACCGCCAAAC
>CAURDG010000067.1:0-7939 GCA_963523555.1 uncultured Cardiobacterium sp. | reverse complement strand
CGAATTTCTTCGCAGCCAAACCGCCAGCGACTAATGCTGTCAGGCCATATTCGGCAATTTTATCGGTTGTGGGATTGAAATCACTATAACGATTACCATCCTTGAAAGTAATAGCCGCCAATAATTCATTAGCACTGGTTTTGATTTCATTCAGTTTGTCTTCGCTATTAACAATCGTCATGCCCATCATGCCCTTACGTCCCAAGGCAATAATGCTGTAATTGATAGTTGGGCTGGGGTCATTAGAAGAATGCACTTTAACGGCCCAAATCAGGCGATGATTAGTGCTGTCGTAGCTCGGCTCCTGTGCCCAACCATCCAGATAAAGCTCTGGAACACCGCGTTCACGTCGGCTTTTATTACCCTCTTTCTCGGCATCTTTCATCATCTTCATGATTTTATCGCCTTTGAGTTGTTGGGCATCATCGTCTTTAATATGACCACTATCAACATAATTCAAATCGGCAAACCAGCCTTCGTCCCCCATAATAATGCCGTAACGGTCAGGATCTGAACCATTGCCATAGGCTTCCATAATTTTATTGGCGGCGTCTTTTTTAATAAACGTCATGCCGGCCGGCAATTGCAGCGTCGCCTCGCTACCCAAATCAATCGTTTGTGGCCCGACTTGGGAATTCTGCATGATCAGAGCTTCCAATTCAGCATCACTCTTCTGCGCCCAGAGCGGCACGGCAATGACAAAAAAAGCGGCAGTTGCCATCAAAAACTTCTTCATTATTTTTCCTTTAACCATAGAGAAAATTGCACAAAAATCCCGTAAGCGGGACGGAAACTATAACCGATTCTTCATGATTGGGTTATCACAATTGCGCATCTGCCAATAAGCAAACGGCTGACGGGCCAAGCGGGTCAACCACGCCATCGTTACAATACCCGCATGAACGACACCTTTATCCTCCTTGACGACGCCCGCGCCAACCGCGCCCGTCTCTACCAAGAGCACCACGCCCGCATCCTGCTGCCCGCCGCCCGCCTTGACGAACTGGACGAGCTGCTCGCCGACGGCTGGGCACGCGGCCTGCATGCCACCCTGCGCATCCCCTACGAATTCGGCCACGCCCTGCTCGGTCTTGCTGCCCCTGCCGCGCCGCTGACACTGGATTGGTACGCCGCACTGCATCCTTTGCACGGCGAGGCCATTGACGCCTGGCTGGCCGCACAGGACGACGGCGCCCCTGCCGGTCTTGCCGACCTGCACGCTGACAGCGACGCCGCCACCTACGCCGCAACCATCGCGGCCATCCACGAAGAATTGCGCGCGGGCAACAGCTACCAAATCAACCACACCATCCGCCTGCGCGGCAGCGCCTACGGTCAACCCGCCGCCCTCTACCGCCGCCTGCGCGCCCGCCAGCCTGCACCCTACGCCGCCTATGCCTACCATCCCGACGATGGCCATACCCTCTGCCTCTCGCCCGAACTCTACCTCGCCCGCGACGGCGCCCTGCTGCATACCCTGCCGATGAAGGGCACCGCGCCCGCAACAGGCGACGATGCCACGGACACGACTGCGGCTGCCGCCCTCGCCACCGACCCGAAAAACCGCGCCGAAAACCTGATGATTGTTGACCTGCTGCGTAACGACCTGAGCCGCCTCGCCGAGCCCTTCGGCGTGAACGTCGAACAGCCCTTCCATGTCGAGCGGCATGGCCGCGTCCTGCAAATGACCAGCCGCGTCAACGCCCGCCTGTGCCAAGACACCGGCACCGCCGCCATCCTGCGCGCCACCTTCCCCTGCGGCTCCATCACCGGCGCACCAAAACATAACACCATGCGCCTCATCCACCGCTTCGAAAGCAGCCCGCGCGGCATCTACACCGGCGCCCTCGGCTACGTCGAGCCCGGCCACCTGCGCCTGAACGTCGCCATCCGCACCCTCACCCTGCGTGACGGCACAGCCACCTTCGGCGTTGGCGGCGGCATAACCATCCAGAGCGACGCCGCTGACGAATACCGCGAATGCCAAACCAAAGCCGCCTTCCTGACTGCCCCGCCCGACTTCAGCCTCATCGAAACCCTGCGCGTTGCAGACAAACAAGCGCCATTCCTCGCCGAGCACCTCGCACGCCTTGCCGCAAGCGCCACCACCTTCGCTATCCCCTGCGACAGCGCCACCATCCGGGCCGCCGTGCAGCGCGCCATCGCTAATACCGCCGCACCGCAGCGTCTGAAAATCACCCTGCACCCCAACGGCAGCCACAGCATCGAACAACAAGCGCTGGACGAATCACCCGCCACCGTCGCCTGCTGTCTCTACCCCGAAACGCTGCCCGTGCACGACCTGCTGCGCCGCCACAAAACCAGCCACCGCGTCGTGAACGACCGTGCCCTCGCCTACGCCACCACGCGCGGCGCCTTCGACGCCATCCTCAGCAACACACGCGGCGAACTGCTCGAAGGCAGCCGCAGCAGCCTCATCCTGCGTCTCGACGGCGCCTGGTACACCCCGCCGCTTGCCGCCGACATCCTGCCCGGCATCCGGCGCGCCCGCCTCCTGGCCGACCCGCAACCGCTTGGCGGCGGAACGCTCCGTGAACGCGTCCTCACCACCGCCGACCTCGCCCGCGCCGAGGCCGTCATCCTCTGCAACAGCCTGCGCGGCATCATGCGGGTGAACCGCGTTATCCAGGTATAAAACCATGGCCGATCTTTTCTTCCTCACCACTTTTTACAGCGGCGGCCGTCTCGTCGCCCGCTCTACTCCACGCCGCGCCTGCCTCATCATCCCGCTACTGAACCTGCTCCTCATCGCCCTGCTGCTGGCACGGCATCACCACACCGGGCGGGCGCTTCTCGACTTCGACAGCGGCGACTACGGCATGCTGCTGACGCTGAACATATGCAGCTGGCCCTTCCCTGTCTGGCATCTGCGCCATCCCGAAGAACCCAAACTCAGTCTGCGCGAAACCACGTTACTGCTCATCGCCCTCCTGCTGGGCAGTGGTGGACTGATAGCTGGCCTTATCTGGCAATGGGGGTAACACGAACGACCAGGCACCCAAGCGGAATAAACACTGGGCCCGCCAAGCGACGTAAACACTGGCCTCGCCAAGCGGCGTAAATACTGGTCCCGCCAAGCGGGATAAACACTGGCCCCGCCAAGCGGCGTCATTACTGGGCCCGCCAAGCGGCGTAAATACTGGCCCCGCCAAGCGGGATAAACACTGGCCCCGCCAAGCGGCGTAAACACTGGCCCCGTCAAGCGGCGTAAACACTGGCCCCGCCAAGCGGGATAAACACTGGGCCCGCCAAGCGGCGTCATTACTGGCTCCGCCAAGCGGCGTAAATACTGGTCCCGCCAAGCGGCGAAAATACTGGGTTTCCGGGAAGGGCATAGCTATCAAGCGGACATAGCTACTGCCTATCTCAATAGTTGCAATAAAGCAGTGCGGACTATGCCCATTTCGCAGGCATCCAGTATTTATCCCGCTTGGCGGGCGTTCATATAGCGCAGGCAGGGTAGCACCTATACAATGCCGCGCTTTCATTCCCGGAGATTTTGAAAATGCAGAAAGTGTTTGCCTTTATCAGCGCCATCTTGTGGCTCGCTGCCGATTATTTCAGCAAAGTGTGGGCACAAGAGGCACTGGCGGCGGGGAACATCATCACCGTCAACGGCTGGATGAATTTCAAGCTCGCCTTCAACAGCGGCGCAGCGTTCAGCCTCTTTGCCGACGGTGGCGGCTGGCAGCGCTGGTTCTTCATGGCGATCGCCGTCGCTATCGGTGCCTGGCTGTGTTACGCAATCCTCTTCGAGCGCACCACGGCGCTGATCCGCTTCGCCTACGCCGGCATTCTTGGCGGCGCGCTGGGCAATCTGTACGACCGCATCGTGCACGGTCATGTGGTCGATTTCATCCGCTGGCACGTTGGCGATGCCTACTGGCCGACCTTTAACGTCGCCGATGTTGGCATTTGCACGGGCGTCGGCCTGCTAGTCATCGCCTGGATTTGGGATTGGCACAAGGGAAAACCATCATGAGCGACATTCTGGTTATTCACAGCGGCGGCACCATCGGCATGGTGCCGAGCGCGGCGGGGCTTGTTCCTGACCCCAACTTCGTCGCGCGCCTGCAAGCGGCGCTACCGGAGGCGGATTTTGATGTCTTCGTCTGCGAACCGGCGATCGACAGCTCTTCGGCGACGCCCGCCGCCTGGCAGCGTCTCGCCGATGCCGTCGCCGCGCATCGTGAGCAGTACCGCGCCTTTGTCGTCCTGCATGGCACGGACACGCTGGCATACAGCGCTGCTGCCCTGAGCGGGATGCTGTGCGGCCTGGGCAAGGCGGTGATCGTTACCGGCTCGCAAATCCCGCTGGGGATGCCGGAAAGCGATGCACTGCGCAACATACGCGGCGCGCTGGCCTTCGCCGCCCTGCCGGAACTGCAACAGGTGGCGGTATTTTTCTACGACCGCCTGCTGCGCGGCGAAGCGACGCGCAAGGTGGACGCGCAAAGCTATGCCGGTTTCGACAGTCCAAATGCCGACTGGCTCGGCGTGTTCGATGGCAACACCGCACAGTTGAGCGCCCCCGTCTTTGAAGAACGCGAAGAAAGCACCTACCTGCGCGGCGCGTGGCGCGGTTTTCAGGAAGAAGCGGTGGCGACGTTGCTGATTACGCCGGGGATGCCGTCATCCGCCTTCGCGCCGCTGCTCGCCGATGAGAAACTGCGCGCGCTGGTGCTACTCAGCTATGGCGTCGGCAACCTGCCGGAACGCGACGATTTGCACGCAGCTCTGCGGGCAGCTATCGCGCGCGGCGTGTGTGTGGTGAATGTCAGCCAATGTCTGCGCGGCGAAGTGGCGGGACACAGCTACGCGGTCGGCGCAGCACGCCTCGGCGCCCTCGGCGGTGGCCGTCTGACCCCGGAAGCGGTCTATACCCGCCTGCACGGCCTGCTGGCAGAAAGCGATACGCGTCCGCTGGCAGAGCGCTGGTCCAGTCAGTGAACGCGCATAAAAAAACGCCCAACCGGAAAGGTTGGGCGTTTGTTGTTCGATGGTCGGAGAGACAGGATTTGAACCTGCGACCCCTTGCACCCCATGCAAGTGCGCTACCAGGCTGCGCTACACTCCGACGCGAGGCGTGCATTATAGGAATTCGGAGGGTCTATGCAAGCGCTTTTTCTTGAGGGGAACCCGTGGCTGGCAGCGGATTGGCCGCTGGCTGACCGCTTCATTGCCGGGACGACGCTGACGGCATCGCCGCTGGTCAGCGAAGGTTTCAATCTCGCGCGGCACGTTGCCGATACGCCGGAACGCGTCGCCGCCGCGCGAACGCTGTTTACCACGCATCTGCCGCCGGACGTTCGCCCCTTGTGGTTGAGCCAGGTACACAGCGCCACGGTGTGGCAGGCAGCGGATTATCAGGCGGGCTGCGAGGGCGACGCACTGATTAGCCACACGACGCGCGAAGTGCCGGTGGTGATGACGGCAGACTGCCTGCCGGTGTTGCTGGCCGATGAAGCGGCGACCGTCTGGGCGGCAGTGCACGCTGGTTGGCCAGGGCTACACAAAGGCATTCTCGCGGCGACGATTGCAGCGATGAACGTGCCACCCCAGCAGCTGTTCGCCTGGATCGGGCCGTGCATCCGCCAGGATAACTACGAAGTGGATGAACCGTTTTTCCAGCGCTTTGCCACGCTGGATGCGCGCTTCGCCGCTGCCTTCCGCGCCAACCGCCCCGGCCACTGGCTCGCTGATTTGCCGGCCATTGCCCGCCTGCAACTGCAAGATGCCGGCCTGCCCGCCGCGCAGATAACCGACTGCGGTCTGTGTTCCTATGCTGACCCGCGCTTTTTCTCGCACCGTCGCAACGGCACACAAGCGGGGCGGATGGCGAGCTTCATCCTGCCACATGCAATGCGTTGATATTTATTGATGATGCCAGCGGGAGCAACATTTATCCCGCTTGGCAATCGAATGCCCCTACCTCCCCCTGCCGCTGCTGGTTATAAAACAAGAACAAACCGCTATTTCCCGTTCCCTTTTGCCCGTGCCACGATAGCGCGCACTGCGATAACCACCACACGAGGCAATCATGCTCCAGCGTCCCCAATTTTGGGTCCTTCCCCCGCCTGATCCTGCCGCCGCCGCGCGACTACCGGAAAAAAGTGCGACGCTTGCCGCGCGCCTGCGCGCCATTGCCGGACAGTATCCGCAAGCTGTCTTCGCCAGCAGCCTTGCCGCCGAGGACATGATCATCACCGCGCATATCGCCGCCGCCCGACTGCCGCTACGCATCATCACCCTCGATACTGGCAAGTTGCACGGCGAAACCGTCGCCCTGATTCAAGAGACCGCAGACCGCTACGGCATCCGCATCGAAAGTTACCACCCCGACCCGGATGCCGCTGCAGCGATGGTTGCCGAACACGGCGAAGGGCTGATGTACAAAAGCGTCGCCCTGCGCAAATTCTGCTGTCAGGTGCGCAAAATCGAGCCGCTTAACCGTGCCCTTGCCCATGCCCCCGCCTGGCTCACCGGGCAGCGACGCAGCCAATCCGTTACCCGCCACGATCTGCCCTACGAAGAGTTCGACAACGCGCGTCATATCGCCAAATTCAATCCGCTCTACGATTGGGAAGATGATGATGTGTGGACCTACGTCCAGACGCATGACATCCCGCTCAACCCGCTCTACGACAAAGGCTACCCCAGCATCGGCTGTGAGCCCTGCACCGTGCCGGTGAAAGCGGGCGACGACATCCGCTCCGGCCGCTGGGCGTGGGAAAGCCGCGACAGTAAAGAATGTGGACTACACAAATAGAGAATCAGCATGACCATCCAGAACCAGCACCTTGACCGGCTCGAAGCCGAATCCATCTACATCATCCGCGAAGTCATCAGCGAAGCGAAAAATCCGGCACTGCTCTTCTCCGGCGGTAAAGATTCCGTCGTACTGCTCGCACTCGCCATCAAAGCTTTTCAAATCCCTGGCCGCACCCTGCAATTACCCTTTACCCTGCTGCACGTCGATACCGGGCATAACTATCCGGAAGTCATCGCCTTCCGTGATGAGATCGTCGCGCGTACCGGTGCGCGCCTCGTCGTCGGCCACGTTGAAGACTCCATCAAAAAAGGCACGGTTGTTCTGCGCCGCGAGACGGATTCGCGCAACGCCGCACAGGCTATCACCCTGGTTGAAACCATCGAAGAACACGGCTTTGACGCGCTGATGGGCGGGGCACGGCGCGACGAAGAAAAAGCGCGCGCCAAAGAGCGCATCTTTTCTTTCCGCGACGAATTTGGGCAATGGGATCCCAAAAACCAACGCCCGGAACTGTGGACGCTGTACAACACCCGCCTCTTCCCCGGCGAAAACATGCGCGTCTTCCCCATTTCCAACTGGACCGAGCTGGATGTGTGGCAATACATCGAGCGGGAAAAACTCGCCCTGCCACCGATTTACTACGCGCACGAACGCGAAGTAGTCGAGCGTGGCGGCCTGCTGGTACCCGTGACCCCGCTTACCCCACTGCGCGACGGCGAAACCGCGCACATTTGCAGCGTACGCTTCCGCACCGTCGGCGACATCTCCTGCACCTGCCCCGTGGCCAGCACCGCGACCACACCGGCAGCAATCATTGCCGAAACCGCCGCCGCGACGGTCTCCGAACGCAGCGCCACCCGCATGGACGACCAGGTGTCGGAAACCGCGATGGAAGAGCGGAAAAAAGCGGGGTATTTCTAGGCGTAATCTTCATCCACGACAAACATCCCATCACTCAGTAGCCCCAGTAACGACGCCGCTTGGCGAGGCCAGCAATGACGCCGCTTGGCGGGCCCAGCATTGGCGCCGCTTGGCGGGCCCAGTAATGGCGACGCTTGACGAACCCAGTAATGACGCCGCTTGGCGGGCCCAGTAATGGCGACGCTTGGCGGGCCCAGTAACAACGCCGCTTGGCGAGCCCAGTAA
>CAURDG010000066.1:0-7945 GCA_963523555.1 uncultured Cardiobacterium sp. | reverse complement strand
TTTACCCCCACCGGAGAACAAGACCCCTTCCTGCACGTCCACCTGCGCCGTGGCGAAGAAATCTACTGCGAAAGCGACGCCATGGTCATGATGGACAACACCCTCGAACTGCGCGGTAAAATGCAGGGCGGCTTCATGAGCGCGCTGGTGCGCCGCCTCGCCAACGGTGAAAGTTTCTTCCAGCAGCACATCCGCGCCGAACGCGGCGACGGCGACTGTCTGCTTGCCCCGCTCATGCCGGGCGACCTGGAAATCCTCGACATCGGCAAAATCCAGTACAACTTGAACGATGGCGCCTATCTCGCCGCGACCAGCGGTGTCTCCCTCACCGCACGGATGCAGAACATCGGCTCGGCGCTCTTTGCCGGCACCGGTGGCTTCCTCATCGGCCAGACGGCGGGCGAAGGACAACTGGTGGTCAACGGTTTCGGCACCCTTTTCACCCTGGATGTCACGGCGGACAATCCGGTCATCATCGACAACGGCCACGTCGTCGCCTGGGACAGCCGCCTGCACTACGAAATCTCGGTAACCACCGGCAACAGTCGCGGCCTCATCGGCAACCTCGTCAACAGCGTGACGAGCGGCGAAGCGGTGGTGCTCAAATTCAGCGGCAACGGCAAAGTCATCCTCAGTTCGCGTAACCCGACAAGCTTCCGCGCCTGGGTCAAGGCCTGAGGACGCCACATGAACGACGCACCCAAAACCGCGCTGGAAGTGCTAACGCCACCGCCGGAACTGGCAGAAGCGCTGGCGGATATCGAGCTCGACATCCCGCCACGTAGCAAGGCGCAACGCCGTCCCGTGAACTTTGCAGATTAACCCCGCCCCAAGGAACCCCATGCAACCCCAAAAAATCGGCCTCACCGCCCTTACCGCCCTCGTCCTCAGCTCCATGATCGGCTCCGGCATCTTCAGCCTGCCGCAGAACATGGCGGAAGTCGCGGGTGCCGAAGCCCTCCTCATCGGCTGG
Source organism: uncultured Cardiobacterium sp. (assembly GCA_963523555.1). Classification (GTDB taxonomy): domain Bacteria; phylum Pseudomonadota; class Gammaproteobacteria; order Cardiobacteriales; family Cardiobacteriaceae; genus Cardiobacterium. The sequence goes on along the minus strand of CAURDG010000066.1, from coordinate 6,972 downwards.
CTCATCACCGGCGTCGGCATCATCGCCCTCGGCCTCTCCTTCTGGTACCTGTCGCGCCTGCGCCCTGATCTTGACGGCGGCATCTACGCCTACGCCCGCGCCGGCTTCGGCGAACTCGTCGGCTTCTTCTCTGCCTGGGGCTACTGGCTCTGCGCCACCATCGGCGTGACCGGCTACCTTGTTGTCGCCTTTGAAGGCATCGGCACCTTCACCGACACACCGGAGCGCATCATCTTCGGCCAGGGCAACACCTTCTACGCCTTCATCGGCGAATCCCTCATCGTCTGGGCGGTCTATTGGCTCGCCTCGCGCGGCGTGAAAGAAGCGGCGGGGGTGAATCTCATCGCCACCATCGTCAAAGTCTTCCCGCTGCTGCTCTTCATCGCCCTCGCCCTGTGGTACTTCAATGGTGCGACCTTCAACACCGATTTCAACGGCGCGACGCTGGGGACCTCCACCCTCACCCAGGTGAAGGGTACCATGCTCATCACCCTGTGGGTCTTCACCGGTGTCGAAGGCGCGGCCATCCTCTCCGCGCACGCGAAAAAACGCAGCGACGTAGGCCTCGCCACCGTGCTCGGCATCCTCATCGCCCTGGTCCTCTACATCGCCATCACCGTGCTGGCTCTCGGCATCCTGGCACGCGCGGATATCGCCGCCCTGCCCAATCCCTCCATGGCAGGCGTACTGCAAGCGATGATGGGCACGGCGGGGAAAATCATCATCACCCTCTGCCTCATCGTCTCCGTACTCGCCTCCTACCTGAGCTGGATCCTCTACTCGATGGAAGTACCCTACTACGGTGCCCAATACGGCGCCTTCCCCAAAACCCTCCTCGCGCAAAACGCGCGCGGCGTGCCGCACCACTCGCTGCTTTTCTCCTGCCTGACCATCCAGATTTGCCTGCTGCTCGTACAACTGACCAGCAACAGCTACAGCACCCTGCTGAAAATCTCGACCTCGATGATCCTCGTGCCTTACCTCCTCATCGGTGCCTACCTGCTGCAAATCGCCTGGCGCGAACGCCTCACCCTGCGTATCCGCCTTACCGCCATACTCGCCACCCTCTACGCGGTATGGATACTCTACGCGGCAGGTATCGAACACCTGCTGCTTGCCGCACTGCTTTACGTGCCCGGCGTCGCCCTCTTCCTCTACGCGCAAACCCGCTACTTCGGCTACTTCCCGCGCCTGCGCCCCTACGAAAAAGCCATCCTGCTGCTGCTCGCACTGCTGTTCATTCCGGCCGTATTGCAGCTGGTGCGAGCGTCCTCATGATGCACAAAATGCGTACTTTGCCCACCGTTGCTGACCCCGTCGTATTTCTAGATAATCTGCCCTGTTATATGCGGGCAATATGGCGCACCCGACGGCAAACCTGTCGAGAAGATAAAAACCGTTAACCCAAGTACCAGCCCGTGATAGGGATATTCCGTAGCAGGCGTCCGGGCTACAAACAACAAGAGGAATACAAAATGAACCATGTCGTTGAACACTTTTTGCGCAGCATGCGGGAAAAGGATGTGATGAGATACGCCTACCCGGGCGCTGACGAGGCGGAAATCACCACTTTCGAGCAGACGCACGGTATCGCGCTGCCCCCCCCTCTGCGTGAGCTGTACTTGCACATGAACGGACAGGAAAGCGAAGTACTGAACGCCATTCCTTACCGCCTCCTGCCGCTAGCGGAAATCGCACAAGTACAGGCGCAGCTGCTGGCACATATCGAGCAGCACTTCGGTGCGGACTGGGCTGAATATCACTTGCCGGACTTTGAAGATGCCGGATCGGTGCATAACGTGCTCTTTGACCCACTGCGCATCCCCGTTTTCCAGAATGCCAACAACGACTTCTACTGTCTTGATTACGCTCCGGCAGCAGACGGTCTGCATGGGCAAATCATTGCCATGATGGGTGCGCCGGAGCCTGGAAAGTTCGCGACCCTATTGCTGATGTTCGATACTTTTGAAGAATGTCTGGAAGACATCACGGCTGATATCAGTGATGACACCATGCAGGACATCCACAGCTTCTTTGCGCACACAGGGGAAGAGCTGGAACAACTGGGTGAACTGCTGGAGGCCCCGGCAGAAGAAAGCTACGACGCGCAAATCCGAGGCCATATTGAGCACACGTTGGGACACATCACGCACGTCTGGCATGAAGCGGGGCACGAAAACGGGCCTCAAGTGCGCACCTACTACCTGCCACCAGAAGAAAAACGCCCGTTTCAGCTGCTCATCAGCAGCGGCATGGATAGTGGTAGGGCAGGAGCGGAAGACGAAGACGGCAACGTATTGCCACACCGCACGGAGATCATGATGCTGCTGCCGCCGGACTGGCCACCCTTCGCGGACAACGAGACCGCCTACTGGCCATTGCACTGGACGAACATCGTCGCGCATCTGCCACATGAAGACGCCGCGACACTGGGATTCAAAAGCCTGCTGCGAGTAGGTGAAGATAAAACCCTGCCCGGAACACCCTTCACTGGTTTCCTGATGTACCCGCCGCAGCTCAGCCTGCCGCCAGACTTCACACAACTGCAAACCCTGGATGGCACTGTAGTCACCTTCTACGCCCTGATCCCGCTCCATCCCCGTGAAATTGCGCAATGTGAAGACGAGTCCGGCATGGCACGCCTCTTTGCCACATTCTCGGCTAAAGGCGTAACCGAATGCGTGGATGTCAATCGCCCTGATTATGCTGACCTGTAGTGCGCCGTACAAGGATGTGCGCCAAGCGGGATAAACACTGGACTCACGACGTGCGCCAAGCGGGATAAACGGGCCTTTATCCCATCTGGCGGCGGCTGGAGTTCCGGTTAGTGCCTGTCGTTACAGGGACAGACGGGGATGATGGCGGTGTAGTGGCTGGGTGTGGTCACGATTTCCGCCTCGATTTCATAGACTTTACGCAGGCTGGCTGCCGAGACGATTTCGGCGAACGCGCCCTGTCCGGCGACGTGGCCTTTGTGCAGCAGCAGGATGGTTTGGGTGTGGCGTGCGGCGAGGTTGAGGTCGTGGATGGCGATGACCACCAGCGCACCGGTGCGCGCAACGTAGGCGTTCAGGCGGTCGAACACCTGCATCTGGTGGCGGATGTCGAGCGCGCTTGTCGCTTCGTCGAGCAGCAGCAGCTTCGGTTCGCGCAGGAGACGCTGGGCGAGGAGGACGAGTTGCTGCTGGCCGCCGGAGAGTTGCGTCATGCAGCGGTCGTGCAGGTGGCCGATGCGGAAATCTTCCAGGATGGCGGCAGCGGCGTCGATATGCGCACTGCCCACGCGCAGGCCGAGATGGTCGTGTTTGCCGAGCAGCACGGTTTCTAGCACGCTCAGTTCGGCTTCCACGCGGCTGTTCTGCGGCATAAAGCCGATGTCGCGCAGGTTGACCGGTGCGTTTTGCCAGCTGATGGTGCCGCTGTACGCCTGCACGGTGGCAATCGCCTTGATGAGGGTGGATTTGCCGGTGCCGTTCGGGCCGATGAGGCCAACGATTTGCCCAGGTTCGAGGTGGGCGTTGATGTCGGCGAGGATGTTGGTGTGTCCGTAATTGACGCGGACGTGTTCGAGGATGAGGCTCATGCTGCGTTCCTTCTGCCGTTGCGGATGATGATGGCGAAGAGCATCGGCACGCCGGCGACGGCGGTGATGATGCCGACGGGGATGCTGCCGGACGGCGAGATGATTTTGCCGAAGACGGCGGCGCCGATGAGGATGACGGCACCGGTAACGGCGGCAAGCGGCAGGGCGAAGCGGTGGTCTTCGCCGACGAGCGAACGCGCCATATGCGGCGCAATCAGGCCGACGAAGCCGATGGTGCCGACGAAGGACACGGCGGCAGCGGTCAGCAGGGCGACAGTGATGAAGGTGCGGCGGCGCAGGCGGTCCACATGGATGCCGAGGCTTAGTGCATTGGCATCGCCGAGGCGCAGGGTGGTGAGCGCCCAGGTGTCGCGGATGATAAACGGCGCACAGAGGGCGATAACGACGGTGATGACGGTCACCGAGGTCCAGCTTCCTTTGAGCAGGCTGCCGAAGAGCCAGTACACGATTTGCTGCAAGGCTTCCGGGCTAGCGATGAATTGCAGCAACAACTGGATGGACTGGAAGAAGAAGAGCACGGCGATGCCGCCCAGCACGAGGATTTCCGGCGCGGCGCTGCGCAGGATGGCGATGAGGTAGATGAGGCCGCAGGCGGCGAGCGTCATCAGAAAGGCGCTGGTGGGGACGATAAGGAACTGGTAGTAGCCGTGATGGGCGAGGCCGGGCACGAGTCCGCCGAACATGATGGCCAGCGCTGCACCGAAGCCCGCCGCTGCTGAGAAGCCGAGGGTGAAGGGGCTGGCGAGCGGGTTGGCGAGGATGGTCTGCATCTGCAAGCCGGCAAGGCCGAGGCTGAAGCCAACGAGGATGCCGGTCAGCGTCTGCGGCATGCGCAGCCCCCAGAGGATGGTCACGAGTTTGCGCAGGCGCACTTCTTCAGCAAGGGCGTCGCGCAGACCCTGCCACAGGGCATCGGGCAGGAATGATGCCGATGGCAGCGCGTTCAGCAGCGTTTCGGCGCGCACACTGCGGCTTTTGTCGTAAAACGGCCCGGCGTGCAGCGCCTTGAAAATATCGGCAAGCGGCATCCCGGAAGGACCACTGGCGAGATCGGCGAGGGTAAGGAGGAGCAGGATGACGGCAGCGGCAACGAGGATGAAGAGACGCTTGTCCGCACCGTGGCGGTAATGCGCATGCAGGGAAGGTGGGGGCATAGAGGTTCCTATGGGTGGATGGGGTTAGGCAACCGCCAAGCGGGATAAAATCTGGGCTCGCAGGCAGCCGCCAAGCGGTATAAACACTGGGTTTGCGGGCTGCCGCCAAGCGGGATAAAACCTGGGCTCGCGGGCTGCCGCCAAGCGGAATAAACACGGGGTTCGCAGCCACTCAGGAAAGCAGGCGCAGGTGCACGCTCTGCCCGTTGGCGATGGCCTGTTGCAGCACGGGTTCGAGCAGGTTGATGTCGTCCAGCACATCTTCCAGCCCGCAGGCTTCCAAGTCTTCATCGAAACTGTCGGGGTGGGCGGTGTAATGCTCGCGCAAGGCGTGAATACTTCGCAAAAGGCCTTGCGGGTCATGCCATTCGGCTTCGACGCCGTCATGCTCTGCGCGCATCTCTTCAGCCAGCGCATTCATCTCTTCGGCATGGCCGTTTTCTTCGATGAAGTCGGCCAGTACGGCATCAAATTCATCGCTGTGCAGGAAATCACCCATATCCTCAACCAGTTCGGTGCTATCAACAAATTCACTGATGCGGGTGACACCGAGGGCATCGCATTGATCGTCCAGGGTTTCTTCGGCAAAGAAAAAACCGGGCAGGTCTTCTTCCACGGCGGTTTCGTTGCCGTCACGGTCACGCAGGATTAGCCAGAGTGTCATCATGATGGGCTCCTTGGTCATGAATGGGCGGAAGCCCGCGCGTTACCGCGCGGGCGATGGTTTTATTTGTGATATTGCGTCATGAACACGCCATCAGCGGGGATGGGCAGCCATTTCTGGTAGTAATCACGCAGATTTTGCACGGGATCCACATCCTTGAAGGCTTCCGGATAGAGCTGCTTGGCGATGAATTGTGCATAGACGTAATCCGCCAAAGTACGCGCGCCGCCGTGGTAAAGGGCGAAGACTTCCCCTTTCTGCACAGCCGGCAAATCCGCCCAGCCGGGGCGCTTGAGGTAGGCGGCGATACGTTCATTCACGGTTTTTTCATCCGCACCGAAGCCGACGGTCACCGCCTGCGGCTTGTTCAGCCATTCGGAACCGGCGAGGAAGATGAGGTCGGGCGCTTCGCTGATGATGTATTCAGGACTGAGCGGGCCGGAGCTGCCGATCTGGTCTTTGGCGATGTTCTGCCCGCCGAGCTGGGTGATGAGCGCGCCCCACATGCCGTTGCCATAGCTGTTGCCCAACGTGTCCGCGCCGTCGCGCGCAAGTTCGACGTACACTTTTTTCGGGGAGGGTTTCAGCGACGCGATGCGTTTTTCAATATCGGCGAAGGCGTTTTTGTAGTTATCTGCCAGTTCCTTGGCGCGTTCTTCCTGACCCAGCAGGGTGCCGAGGGCAAGGGTGGACGTGACGTGTTTATCCACGGTTTGCGCGTTGTAATCAAGGACGACGTAAGGGATGCCTGCGGTGTCAAATTGTTTGACCGATTCGCCGAGGGCATCGTAGTTCCAGGCGCCGAGGATGACGAGATCAGGGTTGGCGGCGATGACCTTTTCGATGGAAAAGGTGCCATCTTCGGTGTTGCCGATGTCGGGAATATCTTTCAGCTTGGGCAGGGCTTTTTCATAAAGCGCGTATTGCTGTGGCCGCCAGTCTTTCCAGGTGGAAAGCGCAAGGGCGACGACTTTGTCCATGGCGTCTTTGCCGCCGATGGCGAGATAGTCTTCGTAGTAGAAGCCGAGAACGACACGTTCAGGCACTTTGGGGACGGTCACGGTGCGGCCTTTCACGTCAGTCGCGGTCAGGTCGGCGTGGGCGGTGAGCGCGCTCAGGGTCAGCGCGGCAGCAAGGAGCAGTTTTTTCATGCGGAACCTTTTGTTTACAAGGGGAAATGTGAGCACGATGGTGCAATCGCGATTATAGGTTAAGGATTTTGCGGATGCGATTGTTTATTTATTCACACCTATCGGCGCACAAACAACGCCTCGCTTGCGATAGAGGAGAAAGCCGCCAAGCGGGATAAACACTGGGCTCGCCAAGCGGGATAAACACTGGGCTCGCCAAGCGGGATAAACACTGGGCTCGCCAAGCGGGATAAACACTGGGCCCGTCAAGCGGCGTGAATACTGGGTCCGCTAAGCGGTGTGAATACTGGGTCCGCCAAGCGGGATAAAAACTGGGTCTGCCAAGCGGCGTAAATACTGGCCCTGCCAAGCGGGATAAACACTGGGCCCGCCAAACGGCGTCAACACTGGGCCCGCCAA
>CAURDG010000065.1:0-7951 GCA_963523555.1 uncultured Cardiobacterium sp. | reverse complement strand
CATAACCGTTTCAGTAGTTACTTCAAGATGTGGATGTCAAACCCTTATAAGCAATTGCAGCTGGTAGCGGGCTACCGTTAAACCGAACAACGACCGCCCAACATCGCTTATCTAACAGCGCAACAGCAACCCACACAACGAACCCATACAACCAGATATCGGCTTGAAATAACGAGGGAGGGTGGCGCGGGAAACCGTTATGCCGCACAAACATCATCGAGCGGGCTTCGCCTGCCAAACAAAAGCAAAATCCCGCTTGCAGGGGAATCCCGGACGGTCGCCAAAGACCAGAAGGGGAGAAGAAACAGGCGCGCTTGACGCCAACCCACAACCGGAAACCCATCATGAGCCATTACAGCGCCATCGGCTTCGACAGCCAAAACGACGACGCCTTCGAACACCTCATTCACCGCTGCATTGACCACATCAGCGCCACATACGAAGGAAAAACCATGGAATACCACCGCTACGACGACGAAAGCGGCGCGCAACTGTGGCTCAACACCGACAAACACGGCAACATCCGCGCCGTCGAACCCGCCTACCACGCCACGACCGTGCAACACGTCGCCATTCAGGGCATCTCGCGCGTTGACGACGACGGCACGGCGGAAATCCACCTGTGGCTGAATGGCCGCACCTTCGACGGCGACGAATGCAGCGACGGCGATTACCCGCTCATCACCTCCGTCCCGAACGGCCAGCTGCTGCCGCGCAAACTGCCCGGCAAAACCACAACCGCGCGCCTCATCGCCATCGCTGACGACGACATCAGCACCTACGCCGATGCCGCCGCCTACGCCGCCACGCAAACCGGCGAAGGCAGCATCGCCGCGAACGCCATCATCCCCGCCGGCATGTTCACCAACAGCGGCCTGCCGCGCCCGACCGCCATGATCAACGGCACCGTCCTCGCGACCGCCTGCAAAACCAACACCCTCACCGGCCAAACCTACTACTGGTGCCGCCTCGCCACCTACGGCATGGAAATCGAAGCCGTCTATCCGGCAAAAGCCTTCACCACGCCGCCACAAGCGGGCAACATCATCAGCGGCCTCTACTGGATGACCGGCAGCATCGATATCCCCGCGCAAACGTAAAACCGTTCAGCCCGCCAAGCGGGACAAACACGGGCTTTGCGCGCAGCGCAGCATCCCTCCCCCTCTGGCCTGTCACGCAATGACAGAAAAGAAACGCTGGGCGAGTCCGCCAAGCGGGAAAAAACCTGGGCGCTTGACCCCATAAAACAAAACCCTATCACCCGACAGCCATGAAAACCCTGCCGCCAAACGGCCTGATCATCGAGCAAAACCCTGCCATCGCCGCCGCTATCCGCGACTACCATCGCTGCGGCGGCGTCCACTTCTGGACAGTGTACAGCCCGCACAACAGCCGCTACACCGGCATCATCGCCTCGGCAACGGACTGAGCGACATGACAAGTGGACTTTACATGCAGCGTAATATGCTGTCCCGTTTGCGTATTACGAAGTAGTGAAGGGGCGCAGTAATGTAATCACCACGAAAATCAAACAGTTAACTTAGACAAAAGAGGAATATATGTACAAACATGAAATAAACAGTAACTGCAAGAAAGAAATATTTGTTTTTTGCTCAAAGTGTAGACTTAAAACTAATCATACAGTTATGACTGATTTAAAAGAAAAGTATAATGAAGAACATTTTTCTGCAACCAACCATTATCAAGTGATTAAATGTGATGGATGTGATTCTATTAGCTTTAGAAAATTATCATCAAATAGTGAAGATTATGATTGGAGAATAGGACCCATATGGAGAGAAACCATATATCCAGAAAGAATTGAAACCAAGACTAATTTTGACATCAAAGATCTTTCTATTCCAGATGAATGTTATCAAATATATAAAGAGACAAAGAAAGCGCTATCTTCAAAACTTGTATTACTTGGTGCTATAGGACTTAGATCATTAATCGAATCAATTTGCAATAATCAAATTAAAGTAGAAAAAATCCCAAGCTCTATTAAAAATAAAAATCTTAAAGAAAAAATAAATTTATTATCAAAAGGTAGGTTACCTAATAGTTCAAAGGAAGTTCTGCATAAAGTCAGAGAAATGGGTAATAAATCAACGCACGATACAAAGAGACAAGATATTAATTTGCTTTGCAGAGCATTAGAAATATTGGAAAATTTGTTGCAAACCTTGTACATCTTACCAGCAAAATGTAGCCAATTTAATCAGTCATCTAAACTATAAAGCGAGAAAATAATGCAACAATTCATCCTCCTGCGCGGCCACCAAGGATCGGGCAAAACCACCTTCGCCCACGCCCAAATCGCCGCCTTCCAAAAACAATACCCGGACGCGCACATCGTCCACATCGAAAACGACCTGCTCCTGACCGACGAAAACGGCGAATACCGTTTCTCCGGCCCAGCGGTGGACGCCGCACAACGAAAAGGCCTCGCCATGATGCAGGAAGCCTGCGAACGCGGCCGCGCCAACCCGCACGAACACATCCTCATCATCAACTCCAACACCAACCAAAAATCCGCCGCCTGCATCCACCTGCTGCGACTCGCGCGCAAACACAAATTCGCCGAAAAAATCTACCGCCTGCACAACTTCTATCCGAACGTGCACGGCGTACGCGAAGCCGAAGTGCTCGCCGCCTACGTCCGCCTGAACCACAACCGCCTGCGCGACGAAGAAGACGTGCCGCCGACAAAACCGATGGACGCCGCAACCGCCGCCCTCATCGCCGAAATAGAAGCGCACCAAAGCCGCAAACCCGAATACGACACGGCCCGCCACACCTACATCACCGCCGCCTACCTGCGCGGCGGTCACCGCGACTACATCGCGAAAAAATCCGTGCGCTACCCCGCCCTGCGCGTCCTCAAATACGCGCGCAGCGTCTTCTACGAAAACCGCTTCGACGACGCCCTGCTGGAAATGCGCGGCATCATTCTGGATGACGACGACAACATCATCGTCCGCCCCTTCAAAAAAGTCTTCAATTACAGCGAACGCACCGCCAAAAACAGCCGTTACCCGCTGCACCTTGCCGACGACCACCCCGTCGAAGCCGTGCAAAAAATCAACGGCTTCCTCGGCTGCTGCACCTACGTTGCGCGCGCGGACGACACGGCAAACCACAACCACCAAGTGCTCTACTCCACCACCGGCTCGCTGGACAGCCGCTTTGCCGACCTGACGCGCGCGCATTGCCAACCATACGAAGACCTCTTCCGCGCCTACCCCAACCACACCTTCCTCTTTGAAATCACCGACGCCGACGACGTGCACATCATCAAAGAAAGACTGGGCGAAACCCTGATCGGCCTCATCGACGTGGCGACGGGCCGCCAATACAGCGAACGCGAACTGAACGACATCGCCGCCGCCTACAACGCGACGCACACCAACCCGCTGCACCGCCCGCCGCTTCTGAAAAACCTGACCTTCGGCGAACTCAAAGAAAAACTAAAAACCGTCGAACACGAAGGCTATATGGTCTTTGACGGCGAAAACAAAAAAATGCTCTTTAAACTCAAATCGCCGTATTACCTCATCTCCAAATTCCTGGGACGCAGCAACGAAAAAAACCTCAACAACAAACTGGATAAAAAACACGTGGACGAAGAATACTACCCGCTCATTGACCACCTCAAAGAAAACCGCGAGGCATTCAAGGCGATGACCGAATTAGAAAAAATAGCCTACATCCAGGAATACCTGCGCAACAGCATCTAAACCCTGCACAGCAAATCCCTTGCCGCAAATCAGCTCAAAACCCCGGAAAAACCATGCCCACGACCTACTTCACCTCCGACTTGCACTTCTCGCACAAAAACATCATGAAATTCTGCCCGCAGTTCCGCTCCTACGCCTCCATCAAAGAAATGGACGCGGCGCTGATTGCCCAATGGAACGCGACCGTTGCGCCAGAAGACACCGTCTATAACCTCGGCGACATCTCCTTCGCCCGCGACGCGGCCAGCATCGCCTGCGTCCTGCACCAACTGAACGGCGAACACCACCTCATCCTCGGCAACCACGACGAAGTCATCGCCAAAAACCGCGACTACTTCCTCCACACCACAAAAGCCGACGGCAGGCCGCTGCTCGCCTCCATAAAAAACTACCGCCAGGTGGTATGCGACGGTTGCAGCCAGCCGCTGGTGCTCTTTCACTACCCGATCCAGGAATGGGACGGCTGCGGCAAAGGCCGCTACCACCTCTACGGCCACGTGCACGACCGCCTCGCGCCACTGCCCGGCCGCCTGCTCAACGTCGGCTACGACCTGCATGGCCGCCTGCTCAAAGCGCACGACATCGAAAACTACCTGCGCGACCTGCCGGCCCTAGTCCACCATGACGGGCAAAACACCCTCCGCCCGACAGATACAAACGACGCCCGCATACAAATCGCCGCCGCCCTGCGCCGCCTGAACGACTAAGGTAAAAAAGCCGCCAGGTAGCGGCAGCGTGGCTTATTACCCGCCTCATTGCACCAATTGCAACTGGCATGACATCATTGCCGCCTTTTCATCAATCCGGGCCCGCTCATGACCCTGATCATCCCCCTGCTAGCCATCCTCCTGCTTTATGCCGTCAGCCTGCTGCGCGAAATCATGAGCGTGGCTTTCCCCGGCAGCGTCACCCTGCATGCCGCACCCCATGTCCGCCCGCATCCGCAGTTTTTGCCCCTGATGAACGCGGGCAGCACCGCCTTGCGCGCGCTTGGCTTCGCCCCGCTGCTGTCCGCCGAAATCCGCGTCACCCCTGCTTACTTCATCACCGCCAAACCTGCCCGCTACTACATCAGCGCCGACCGGCTGACGCTGGCCGTCCTCTTACCCGCCCTTGAACCTGAATCGGCCGCCACCACCCAGGTCAACCTGTACAGCCGCACGGCAGACGGCATCATCCTCGCCACGACCAATAATCCCGCCAATACTGCCTTCGACTCGCCGGAACGCAGTTGGGGAACCGCCTTTCCCGATATCGGCACCCAATATCTCGCCCACCAAAACTTCCTCATCGCGCAAGACATCGCCGCCTGGCCGGATGATCCTGCCGCTGTTTTCAAACTCATGCGGGCACACGAAAGCAGTGAAATCGATCGCCTCTACACCACTGCCCGCCTGCGGCGGCAAGCAGACGGCAGCGGTCGCCTCACCCTGCCTGCGGCCCTGCATCTCATCAAGCACCTGCTGCGCCACCCCGTCCCCCCGCCGGATGCGCGCGCCGTGCCGTCTGAGCGTCTCGCCTTGCTGCGGGAAATCCGCCGTGCGCGCCGTGCTTACGGTAGCCTCTCCAACCGCGCTGCCTGGGGCCTTTTCCTCATCCCCGCAGTCCTCTTTCTCCTGGGCGGTGCATTATTGTGGACACCGCTTGATGCCGCGCTGCTCCTCGTTGTTATTGCCTTGCACGAAGGCGGGCACTGGCTGGCGATGCGCCTCTGCGGCTACCGGCATGTCCACATCGTCTTCCTGCCCTTCATCGGCGGCATCACCGTCGGCGAAGAACAGCACGCAGCGGCACACCGGCGCGCCTGGATTGCCCTGCTTGGCCCGCTGCCCGGCCTTGTCCTCGCTGCTGTTCTGAGTCTGGGCGGCGTGGCGGCGCTACACCCCGCGCTGACCCTTTTCACCACCCAGCTGCTCCTCATCAACCTTTTCAACCTGCTGCCCGTACTGCCGCTTGATGGCGGACGCATCCTGCAAGCCCTGCTGCCGCGCAGTGGCATATGGGTGACCCTGGTTTTCTGCGTTCTGTCCGCACTGATGCTGCTTGCGCTCGCGTGGCTGCTGCACGACTACTTCCTGGTCGTCATCGCCTGCTTCCCCGCCCTGCAAATCAAAACCCTGCTACACGAATACCGGCTGCAACGGCAATGGCAGGCTTTACCACCGCCGCAAAACGCATGGCAAGAAACGACCCGGGTCATCCGCCTTATCCAGCGAAACAGCAACAAAATGCTCACCCCCGCAGCCCTGCTCAACCAAGCCGACGCCCTGCTCAACCGTAATCAGGGCCGCCCCGCCCCGCCTGCCGCCACCCTGTGCATCCTTACCTGCTGGCTGGGCTGCTTCGCTGCCCTGTTACTGCCACCGTTGCCGGATATCCTGCGCGGCCTTGCCGTCCTGCTACAACTCCGGACCGGTATTGGTATCGGGCTTTAAATAACCCGGAAGCCCCGCCGGGCAAAGCAATGCCGTTACGTTTCTTTTAGATGTTTAACCCCCCGTACACGGCCGCCCCCCCGCGTGGACGGCTTAGCGGGTCCGGTGTTTATGCCGCTTGACGGGGGCAGTATTTACGCCGCTTGAAGCGAAGTCCTCACGCTGTGGGCGGCAGGCGCAGAGACGCACGGGATAGATGCGGTCGTCTTTGCCGAGGCCGACGCCGATGAAGGTGCCGTCGGCATAGAGGGCGTATTCGCCGCCGGCGTTGGCGCAGGCGATGTCGTTGCCATTACGGATGAAGCGCTGTTTGGCAGCGGGGATGTCAAGACGCGGCAGGTGGGCGGTGCAGGTATCCAGAGGCAGCAGGATGCGCTGCATGGCGGCCTCGTCGCCGTTTTCCTGCCAGTCGCGCAGGGTGGCGAGCGGGGTCATGTCGTGGTGCTGGGCGACAACAAGGCGGCGCAGCGCGGCGGTGTGCCCGGCGCTATCCAGGGCGGCAGCGAGGTCTTGCAGCAGGCTGCGGATGTAGGTGCCTTTGCTGCACCGTACCCGGAAACGGGCACTATCCGCCACGGCGGGATCGGGGCCGAGATAGTCCAGTTCGTGGATGGTGATGGGGCGGGCGGCAAGTTCTGGGGTTTCGCCGCGTCGGGCGAGGTCGTAAGCGCGTTCGCCACCGATTTTCAGCGCGGAGTAGGCGGGCGGGGTTTGTTGTTGTGTGCCGCTGAAACGGGCGCAAAGGGCAGCCCAGTCCAGGCAGTCGAGATTGGGCACGGGCGCATGGCGGGTAGGTATGCCGGTAAGGTCGCCGCTGTCCGTCTCGTAACCAAAGGCAAGGGTGGCTTCGTAGGTTTTATCGCCCTCGAGGTAGTAGCGGCCAAATTTAGCCGCTTCACCGAAGAGGACAGGCAGGAGGCCGCTGGCGAAGGGGTCGAGGGTGCCGCCGTGCCCGGCTTTTTCGGCTTGGTAAAGCCAGCGGGTTTGTTGCAGGGCGCTGTTGCTGCTGATGCCGACGGGTTTGTCGAGCAGGAGGACGCCGTGGATTTTTTTGCGTGCCATAGATTGTCGTTGTTGTGGTTGGGATGAGTCATCAAGCGGGATGGTTACCGGGTCTGCCGCCAGGCACCAAAAAATCCCGCCCTGTGGCGGGATAGATCGCAGCCATAGGTAACCGTCCGGGATAGTCTATCTTCGTTCAGGCCAAATTCCGCCACCAACTGATGGTAAAAACATGGAGCGAAACACCTTTTTTCCCCGATTACCGGCCGCAAGGTAGCAGGCTGCGCCTGCTCGGTCAGTTGAACTTCACCCTACGAAACCAGCGTTTATCCCGCTTGGCGGCTCGCCACGAGCCCAGTGTTTACCCCACTTGGCGGCTGCCCACGAACCCAGCATTTACCCCGCTTGACGGCTCGCCACGAGCCCAGTGTTTACCCCGCTTGGCGGCTGTCCGCGAGCCCAGCGTTTACCCCGCTTGGCGGCTGTCCGCGAACCCAGCATTTATCCCGCTTGACGGCCTGCCACGAGCCTAGGTTTTACCCCGCTTGGCAGCTGCCCACGAACCCAGCATTTATCCCGCTTGGCGGCTGCTCGCAAACCCAGCGTTTATCCCGCTTGGCGCGCTCCCAAGCCCGAACATTGCACGAAAAAATCCCTTCCCCGCTTGCGGGGGACGGGGCTCCCATGAAAAAAATGCTCGCATTTTTTCATGGGTACCCGGGAAGGTGGCCGAAGGCCGGAAGGGGGAATAAAAAACCAGGATTTATCCCGCTT
>CAURDG010000064.1:0-7961 GCA_963523555.1 uncultured Cardiobacterium sp. | reverse complement strand
AATTCAGCTCGCAAACCAAAGACAAACTCGTCTCCAGCGAAGTCAAAAGCGCCGTGGAAAGCGTCCTCGGCGAAAAACTCAAAGAATACCTGCTGGAAAACCCGCAAGAAGCCAAAACCATCGCCGGCAAAATCGTTGACGCCGCCCGCGCCCGCGAAGCTGCGCGCAAAGCCCGTGAAATGACGCGGCGCAAAGACGTGCTCGACATCGCAGGCCTGCCCGGCAAACTCGCCGACTGCCAGGAAAAAGACCCTGCCCTCTCCGAAATCTTCATCGTGGAAGGTGACTCCGCAGGCGGTTCAGCCAAACAGGGGCGCAACCGCAAATTCCAGGCCATCCTGCCGCTCAAAGGCAAAATCCTCAACGTCGAAAAAGCCCGCTTCGACAAAATGCTCGGCTCGGCGGAAATCGGCACCTTGATCACCGCGCTTGGCACCGGCATCGGCAAAGACGACTTCGACGCCGCCAAACTGCGCTACCACCGCATCATCATCATGACCGATGCCGACGTGGACGGCGCGCACATCCGCACCCTGCTCCTCACCTTCTTCTACCGGCAAATGCCCGAACTCGTCGAACGCGGCCACATCTACATCGCCCAGCCGCCGCTCTACCGCGCCAGCAAAGGCCGCAACAAACAATACCTCAAAGACGACCACGAACTGAACGAACTGCTGCTCACCCAGGCACTGGACGACGCCAGCCTGCACCTCTCTGCCGACGCCCCCGCCATCAGCAAAAGCGCCTTCGAAGCACTCGCGCGCGAACACGCCGTGATTGACGGCCTGATCAAGCGCCTCTCGCACCGCTACGACAACCGCGTCCTACGCGCGCTCGTCGAAGCGCCCGAACTCAGCCGCGCCACCTTCGCCGACGCAGACGCCATGCAGACGTGGCTTGCCGCCTACCGCCAGCAACTCGCCCGCTTCGTTGAGGCTGGCGTCACCCTCACCGCCGACTACCTGCCGGGCGACAACCCGCGCATTGACATCCGCATCGAACAACACGCCAACCAGCACCACAACTACATTGATCCGCACTTTGCCGACAGCAACGAATACCGCCGCATCAACAGCTTCGGGCAAAAAGTGCGCGGCATGCTCGGCGAAGGCGCCTACTTCACCAACAGCAAAGAACGCATCGAAGTCGAACACTTCCACCAGGTCATCACCGCCCTGCTCGCCGAAGGCAAACGCGCCTACGAAATCCAGCGCTACAAAGGCCTCGGTGAAATGAACCCCGATCAACTGTGGGAAACCACACTCGACCCCGCCGTGCGCCGCATGCTGCAAGTCCAGCTCAAAGACGCGCGCCTCGCGGATGAAATCTTCACCACCCTGATGGGCGAAGAAGTCGAACCGCGCCGCGCCTTCATCGAAGACAACGCCAACAGCGCCAATATCGACATCTGAGCCAAACCGCGCGCGTACCACAAAAAAAAAACCGTAGGGTGGGCTTTAGCCCACCGTTACCAAGCGCGACGACAACGCATAAACCGCGCCATTACCCCGCTTGACGCATTTACCTTCCACTAAGGCATCCCTTTGAACCTCTCCCGCCGCATCGAAGCCATCCTCTTCACCCGCGACGAAGCCGTCAGCACCGCCCAACTCGCGCAAGCGCTCGCCACCAGCGAAGACGCCGTCCGCACCGCGCTGGACGACCTCGTCGCGCGTTACGAAACCTCGGCAATGACCCTCGTCCAGGTCAAAGACGGCTGGCGCCTGCAACTGCGCAGCGACTATTTCGAGGCCGTCGCTGCCTTCGCCGAAGCCCAGCCGGTGCGCTACTCGCGCGCTTTCTGGGAAACCCTCGCCTACATCGCCTACCACCAGCCCGTCACCCGCGCCGAAATCGACGCCGTGCGCGGCGTGACCACCAGCAGCGGCATCTACCGCCAACTCTTCGACCTCGAATGGATCGAAGTCATCGGCACCAAAGAAGTGCCTGGCCGCCCCGAACTGCTGGCAACCACCACCCAATTCCTGAACGACTTTTCCGTGGCCAGCCTCGACGCGCTGCCCGCCCTACCCGAAGAAGACGGAGACCCCACATGAAAGAACCCAAAGAACGCATCCAAAAATGGCTGGCCGCGCGTGGCCACGGATCGCGCCGCGAAATCGAAGACTGGATCCGCGCAGGCCGTCTTAAAGTAAACGGCAAACCCGCCGAAATCGGCCAGCCCGTCAGCGGGCACGAACGCTTCAGCCTGGACGGCCGCCCGCTGCACGTCTCGCCGGAACAAAAAACCCCGCGCCAAATCTTGATGTACCACAAACCGCCGGGCGAAATCTGCACTCGCCACGACCCCGAAGGCCGCCCCAGCGTCTTCGACCGCCTGCCGAAAATACGCCAGGGCCGCTGGGTCAGCGTTGGCCGCCTCGACCTCAACACCGCCGGCCTGCTGCTCTTCACCAACGACGGCGCCCTCGCCCACCGCCTGATGCACCCCAGCACTGAAATCCCGCGCGAATACTGGGTACGCGTCGCCGGCGACGTCAACGAGAGCACCCTGGAAGCCCTGCGCCACGGCATCGAACTCGATGACGGCTTCGCCCGCTTCGACGACATCATGCCGCTGCAAGCCTTGCACGAAGACGATAGTCAGTACAACCGCTACTTTAGCGTCACCCTCAAAGAAGGACGCAACCGCGAAGTGCGCCGCTTGTGGGAAGCCGTCGGCTGCCAGGTCAGCCGCCTGAAACGTATCCGCTTCGGCAACGTGACCCTGCCGAAAGAACTCGCACAAGGCCGCTACCGCCTGCTCACCCCCGGCGAAACAAACGCCCTGCTCGAACCGATCCGCCCCAAAAAAGGCCCGGCCCGCACCCCAGGCCCACGCTAAAAAGATACCCACCAATCGCCTGGACGGTCGCCAAACGACGTAATGACTGGGCTCGCCGCCAAGCGACGTAATGACCGGGTTCGCCGCCAAGCGACGTAAACACTGGACTCGCGCCAAGCGGCGTAAACACTGGACTGCGCCAAGCGGCGTAATGACTGGGCTTGCCGCCAAGCGGTGTAAATACTGAACCCGCCAAGCGACGTAATGACCGGGTTTGCCGCCAAGCGATGTAAATACTGGTCTCGCGCCAAGCGATGTAAATACTGGTCTCGCGCCAAGCGGTGTAAATACTGAACCCGCCAAGCGACGTAATGACTGGGTTAGCCGCCAAGCGGCGTAATTACTGGGTTAGCCGCCAGGCGAGGTAAAGACTGGATTGGCTGCCAGACAGGACAATCGCTGGATTCGTCCTTGCATAGCGGCACCCAGGTTTGTCCCGCCTGGCGGTCTCTGCCCATCAGAAGTTGTGCCGGATGCCGAGGGCGATGTCATAGCCTTTGTCTTTGCCTTGTGTCCAGCGCTGACCTTCCAGCCAGGTGTAGGTGCGCGAACTCAAGTAGTAGGTGTAGCCGAGCGCCCCCTGATACCAGTTTTTCTGACCATCGTAGTCCAGCATTTCCACACCGGCGTAGAGGTGGTGTTTGCGCCGGGGCATGTAGAGGATGCCGCCCAGGGCATAGTGGTCGCCTTTGCTGGCGTGGTGTTCGTAGTCTGCCCCCAGGTAGTAGTGGTCGTTACGGTAGGTGCCCGATATGCCCATGACTTCGCTGGTTTTGCCTCCATCGTTAGTCACTATGGTGTCGCCGCTGGTGCGCTGGTAGAGGGCGACGGTGTTAAAACCACCTTTCTGGTAGCCCAGCATGTATTCAGCAGCCGTCACTGCCCGCCCCCTGCCTTCGGGAAAAGCGGTATGTGAACCATCCAGCACGGCGCTTGCCGCCACGGTGATGCCACTGTCTGCGATGTTCTCTTTTTTGTACATGATCATTTTTTCGCTGCCGGCCATGCCTGCCCAGCCGAAGTCGAAGAGGTCCTGGAAGACGCTGGCATGGTTGGCTTCGTCGTACCAGAGGCTATCCTGTTTGCCGAGGGTCAGGTGGCCGAAATCGCCTTCGAGGCCAAGCCAGGCGTGGCGGGTGCGGTTGAGCCCGTCCGGGTCGCCTTCTTTTTTGGGTAGGGCATGGTCAAGGCGGAAGGTGTAGATGGCGGCAAGTCCCGGTGCGAGTTCTTCGCGGCCGCGTATGCCGATGTAGGCGATATGGGTATGCAGGTTGGTGTCGGTTTTTTTGCCGCTGTTTGACACCCAGGTGGTGTAGCCGATAGAGCCATAGAGGGTGGTTTCGCGCGGGTGTTCTTCGGCGGCGTGCAGGGGGGCGGCGATGCTGATGGCGGCGAGTGCCAGATGTTTGCTGTTCATGCCTCGGTTCCTTGTTGTTGTCGTCGGTTGGCCCGGCGCAGTTTCAGGGTGGCGCGCCGGGGAAGGCTGTTATGCTGTGCCGGACGGTGTCTATCCGGCTGGCACGGTCAGATTGGTTCATTTTTCGATACTGAGGTGTTTGCTGGGGTTTTCGTCCAGGATATTGGCGCTGTAGCCTTTAACGTAAGGCTTGACCAGGCGCTTGGTGACGTAGCTGTAAATGGGCGCAACGGCGTAGCTGTCAATAAGTTCCTGTTCGGCCTGCTTGAGCAACGCCGCACGTTTTGCCGGATCTTGTTCCCGGGCAGCTTGTCGTAGCAGGTCATCGTAGGTTGCGCTGTTGTAGCCGGGATCGTTCATCGCCGCTTTTGAGCTGTATTGTTCGAGGAAGGTATTGGCATCGTTGTAGTCGCCTATCCAGCCCGAACGGAAGGCCTGGGTGCTGGCTTTTTCCTGACGGGTAGCAAGGAAGACTTTCCATTCCTGGTTGATGAGTTGGGTTTCTACGCCCAGGGTCTTCTTCCACATGGCGGCAATGGCAATCGCGATTTTTTTGTGGTTCTCACTGGTGTTGTAGAGCAGCTCGATTTTCAGCGGATTGTCTTTGCTATATCCGGCTTCAGCGTAGAGTTGTTGGGCTTTCTGATTGCGCTCTGCCTGACTCATGTCGGCGTAGGCGGGGCGGTAGTTGTCATAACCCGCAATGCCCGGTGGCACGATGCCGTACACGGGTTTCTCACCGGTTCCGGTGATTTTGCCGGTGATGATGTCCCGGTCTATGGCCAGGGTCAGGGCTTCGCGCAGTTTGGGGTTGTCTTTAAACGGCGCCCTGGTGATGTTGTAGCCGTAAAAGTAGGTGCCAAGGTAGGGTCCAATGGCGAGTTCGTCTTTGAGGTTTTCCCGTATCCATTTGATTTGGTCAAGCGGAATTTCGTAGGTCATATCCAGTTCGCCCGCGCGGTAACGTTGCAGTTCGGTGTTTTTGTCTTCGGTTGGATAGTAGATGACCTGGTCAATCTTGACGTTCCCTTTGTCCCAGTAGGTTCCGGATTTGTTAAGGGTCATATGGGCGTTTGGTTGCCAGTTTTTCAGGGTGTAGGCACCATTTGTCGCGATGTTTTCCGGCCTCGTCCAGTTTTTGCCATGTTTTTCGACTATGTGTCTGGGCACAGGGTAGGTACTGGCGTGAGCAAGTATTTCCAGGAAGTAAGGGGTGCTGGCTTCGAGTTCGATTTGCAGGGTACGGGCATCCAGCGCTTTGATGCCAAGCTGGTTGAGGTCTTTGTTTTGTCCTTCGGTCAATGCCTGGGCGTTTTTAACAGGGTAGAGCAGGAAGCTGTATTTGCCACCGGTTGCCGGATTCACGTCGCGCTGCCAGGCATAAACGAAATCTTCGGCAGTGAGCGGTGTTCCGTCCGACCATTGGGTGTCGTGCAGGTGGAAGGTGTAGGTTTTACCGTCTTCCGAGATTTCCCATTTTTCAGCAACCCCGGGGATGAGTTTGGTGTCGCGGTCGCGGGCAAGCAAGCCTTCAAAGAGGTCGCGCATGATGTTGGCTTCTGCGGTGCCTTCGCTGGTCTGTGGGTCAATACCTTTCGGCTCGGTACCATTTCCACGCCGCAGCACGGTTTCGGCAGCTGCTGTTTGCACAGCGCAGTTTATAGCTACAGCCAGTAAGGTTAATAGCGTTTTTTTACTATTTTTCATAGTTTTTCTCCTGTTTTTTGCTGTCGTTTAGGTTTTTAACCTACCATATTTATTTTCCATAGGTTATTATCAGTCAAGCAAAATATGAGGTTTTTTGTTAATTTCATGTTTTTCTTATGACTTTTTATGAGGAAGTATGGGTATGTTCCGTTATGTCCTGCGCCGCCTGCTGGTGGCCATCCCCACTTTGCTGGTGATTATTTCGCTGGCGTTTTTCCTGGTGCGCGCCGCGCCGGGCGGGCCCTTTGATTCAGAACGCAAGGTGCCGCCGGAAATCGAGGCAAATTTGAACCGCGTGTATCACCTCGATGAGCCGCTTTATCAGCAGTATTTCCGCTATATGGGCGATGTGCTGCGCGGGGATTTTGGGCCGTCGTTCCAGTATGCTGACCGCTCGGTGAATGAAATGATCCGCAGCGGTTTTTTTGTTTCTTTCCAGGTCGGGATGTCGGCGATTGTCCTTGCCGTGCTGATTGGTTCTTTTCTCGGCATCAGTGCGGCAATGCGGCAGAACACCCATGCGGATTACGGCATCATGGGGTTCGCCACTATCGGCATCACGGTGCCGAATTTTGTCGTCGCGCCGCTTTTGATCTTGTGGCTTGCTGTTGCCCTGCGCAGCTGGTTACAGTCGCATGGCTGGAATGCGGACTGGCTGCCGCGCGCCGGCGGCTGGGGGGAATACGGCATCACGCAGGTGATTTTGCCGGTAACGTGCCTCGCCCTGCCGCAGATTGCCTATGTTTCGCGGCTAATGCGCGCTTCGATGATTGAAGTGCTGCATTCGAATCATGTGCGCACGGCGCGCGCCAAGGGGCTATCGGAACAGCAGGTGATTCTGCGCCACTGTCTGAAACCGGCCTTGCTGCCTGTGGTGAGTTATCTTGGTCCGGCCTGCGCAGCGGTAATGACAGGTTCTGTCGTTATTGAGCAGATTTTCGGCATCCCCGGCATTGGCCGCCACTTTATCCAAGGCGCAATTAACCGCGATTACACGCTTGTTCTCGGCGTGGTCGTTTTCTACGGTGCGCTGATCATGCTGTTCAACCTGCTGGTTGACCTCGCCTACGCCTTCCTTGATCCCAAAGTGAGACTGCAATCATGAATCAGGTAACTGTATCTAAAACCACCGCCCCCAAGGGGCAGAGCCTGTGGTATCTCGCCCGCCGCCGCCTGCTGCGCAACAAGGCAGCTGTTTTGTCTCTCATCATCCTGTTTTTGCTGACGGTGTGCGCTTTCGCCGCCCCGCATCTGCGCCCTTTTGATATTGAAGAGGTTTTCTGGGACGATTTCAGTGCGCCACCGTCCTTCGGCTGGCAGGAAGGGCACTGGTTCGGCACCGATGGCAATGGCCGTGACCTCTTCATACGCACTATGTTTGGTATTCGCATCTCGCTGCTCGTTGGCCTGTGTGCCACAGCCGTCAGCCTCATTATCGGCGTTGTTTATGGCGCGGTATCAGGCTACCTCGGTGGCCGTACCGACAATGTGATGATGCGCGTGGTGGATGTGCTCTATGCCATGCCCTTCATGTTCTTCGTCATCTTGCTGATGACCTTCTTCGGCAAGAACATCTACCTGATGTTCGCTGCCATTGGCGCGATTGAATGGCTGACCATGGCGCGCATTGTGCGCGGGCAGGCGATGAGCCTGCGCCACAAGGAATTTATTGCCGCTGCCGAGGCGTTGGGGGTTACAACCGGCAGCATCATCAAGCGGCACATCGTGCCGAACACCTTGGGCACGGTGATTGTTTATGTGACGCTTACCATCCCTGCTGTCATCCTCACCGAAAGTTTCCTGAGCTTCCTCGGCCTTGGTGTGCAGGAGCCAATGACCAGCCTCGGCGTACTGATTTCCGAAGGCGCAAAACAAATGGAAACCGCGCCATGGATGCTCTATTTCCCGGCGGCCATCCTCGCCATCATGCTCTTCTGCTTCAACTTTATCGGCGACGGCCTGCGCGACGCCCTCGACCCGAAAGACCGGTGA
>CAURDG010000063.1:0-8006 GCA_963523555.1 uncultured Cardiobacterium sp. | reverse complement strand
TAAATGGGCATGGATTAAATCTATTCGCAATAAACTTCGATTAAATAATATTGACTTATTATTTAATATCTGTATGAATAATTAAGTATATTAGCCATATCCCGCTTGGCGAGCCCAGTATTTATCCCGCTTGGCGAGCCCAGTATTTATCCCGCTTGACGAGCCCAGTATTTATCCCGCTTGGCGGGCCATATCGTCCGATCATAACTTGCCAAAACCATGCAACACGCCATTATTATCATCTTCTTCCTTGCCTTGTTCCCCTGCCACGCCGCTGTTTACCGTGGCGAACATGCAGGGCGCATTCTCGTTATCGACAGCGACACCCTAACCTACCATTACGAAGACGAACACCTGCCATTCCAACTTACCGCAAACAAAGACTGTCCGGCAGGAAGCCGCTGCTACCGCACTAACGAAGGTACGACTCTTGAACAGCACGGCGACGATTGGCGCATCCAAAACGGCATGGCGCTTAATCCTTACCTCCCCCCCGTCCACGACCCGGTTAACAGCCTCTTCGCCACAGAAATGCCCTATGCAGCAGCGCTACTGTCAGATATCCGTTACAAAGAACAAGGAAGATTCCCCATCCATAACAAAGCCATTACCCGGATTGACCTGCATAACCCCGAAAGCGGTATCACCCACTACCTCATTGAAGGTGGCGACTACACTGCAGCCGAGCGCGATGCCTTGAACCAATACCTGCGTGCACAAACACTCGCCAGTGAATACAGCCGCCGAGAATGTCTGGCGAGGCTGCCCGCTGCGCAACGGCAGCATGCCGCTGCGCAATACCACATCACCATCCACGAAACCTACACCGACGACCGCTACCACAGTGCTCACATCCATGAACAAACCCCCTGTGGTTACAGCGGACATTACGGCATTATCTACAGCATCAAGCAAGCACGCGGGATCGAGCTCGAAGACCTGCTCTGGATTGGCGATGGTGCGCCACATCTGCTGGCTGATGACAATCCCGCTGACCAGAATTTGCGCGAAACACGGGCTGCCTGGCTACTGGACACGCTCAAAGCGGTGACGCCGCAAGCCATGCGTGACTATCCTTACCGCACCCGAGACTACCAATATCCCTATTCCTACCTCACCCAGCACGGCCTGTATATCGGCCCGCTACTGCCTCCCGGTAAAAGCGCCCATGCTCACCCGCAAGGAACTATTCTGCCTTACGACCTCATCAAGCAGCATCCCGGCATCCTTGGTACAGATGCTATCCCCTGAAAGACTGCCAAGCGGAATAAATACTGAGCCGCCTGTATCTCATTAAGCTACACAAGCGTTTAACCCCCCGTTTGTCTGGTAAGCAACGGCAGGCAAAATTCATCGCGAAAACGCTATCCGCGTCATCTAGTAAAAAACCAGATATCTGACTGCATCGCCTTCACCTTCTTGAATAATCATCAACCAATCCACATCGCCTTTTTCAGCAATATACACATCCCGGTGAATAGACTGCTGAATAGGCGAATTATGACGGATAGCCCCTTCGACCAGTTCAACCATCCCTTTATAAGCACGAGGGGTGAGCGTATCAGGGGTATAGGCAATAATCTTGGCACGTGGGCATTTGTTAATGAGCGATAAAACCGTAATTAACGCAGCATTAGAGCTGAGCAGACTGCCAATCTTGCTAAATAACTCCTGCTTCTCGTATACAGCCGTGCTGGTGACAGTTTTCAAATAATCAGCCAGATTTTTCATGACGATACCCTATGTTTCCAGTTAAAGACACGTGAATTATAAGCGCTTTTTTCTTATTTTTTATGTTTAATTCTGAGAACCATGTTTGCAACAATGTTATTTTCTGAAGTTTTTGCTGCAACAGGATAAAAAAGAAACGCTTACATCCCTACCTTGTATTGTCAATCTGCCAGACGCGCCGTCCGCCATCGCCCCGGAAAACTGTTACAATTCGCACACCTACCGCCAATCTCCCCGCATGAAAAGACGCCTCCTCCTCGCCTCCCTCCCCTTTGCCCTTGCCGCCTGCGGTTTCCACCTCAAAGGCGCGCAACGAGCGAACCACGTCCACAGCATACATCTCAGCTTGCCCAATGGTAACGGTGAACTGGCCGACGCTATCCGCGCTGCCCTGCGTCAGCAAGGTATTGCCGAAAGCGCGGAAGCTGCCGTGCGCGTCACCATCAGCGACATCGACAACCAACGTGTGCGGACCACGACCGGCAGTACCGGTGACACCCAGGAAATTGAAATATTCGATGGTTTCCGCGCCACGATCAGCGAAAACGGCGAGACGCGCGGTAGCCAGACCTTTACTGGACGCAGCAACATCCGCTACCGTAGCAACACCTATCTTGGCAGCCGTGCTGAAGAAGCCGAAGCGCACCAGCAACTCGCGCGCGACAACGCCGACAAACTCATCCGCTATCTCAACGCCACCATCCGATGAACCTCGCCGCGCAAGACACCGCTCACCACCTGAAAGCGCACCCGTTGCCGGCCATCAGCCTCATCTACGGTAGCGAAGCGCTGTTGAACGCCGAAGCGCTGGACGCCCTGCGCGCGCGTGCCACCGCTGACGGTTTCAGCGAACGCCAGCGCCTCTACGGCGACACCCGCATCGACACCCTCATCGCCGAACTCGAAACCCCCTCGCTCTTTGCACCGCGCCGCCTGCTCGAACTCTATCTCGACCAGAAAAAAGCGGACAAGGCGACCGCCGACACCCTCACCCGTCTCGCCGACCTGCCGCTCGATAACACCCGCCTCATCATCTACGCGCCGAACCTGGAAAAACCGCACACCACCGCGTGGTACAAAGCGCTGTTCAGCAAAGGTAATCTCGCCATCGCCAGCCAGGCGCTCTACCCCGAACAATTCGCCAAACAAATCCGCGCCCGCCTGAATGCCGCCAAACTGCGCCTCACCGAAGCCGCCTACGAACTGCTGCTGGCCAACTGTCAGGGCAACCTCTTTGCTGCCAAACAAGCCATCGAACGCCTCACCATTCACCCGCAGGCGCATAACATCATCGACGAAACCCTGCTCACCGAGCTCTTGGACGACTTCTCGCAATTCAACACCTTTGCCCTCAGCGACGCTATCCTCAGCGCCGACTGGCTGAACGCCTGGCGTATCGCCGCCCGCCTCGAAGCGGAAAACCCGCGTGACACCACCCTCGTCACCTGGCTCATCCAGCGCGACATGAGCGTTCTCATCGGCCTTGCCAACCTGAATCCGGGCGAACACCCTGCCCACTACCAGCAATACAACATCTTTGCCGGCCAACAGCGCCGCTATCAGGCGGCACTCGGCAAACACAGCCGCGCCGCCCAGCGCACCCTGCTCAAACTCGCTGCCAGACTCGACCGCATCACCAAAGGCGCGGAACACGGCGACTACTGGCATACCCTGAAACAACACCTGCTCCTCCGCGCCCAACAACAACGACAGCTCGCATGACTTACGCACCACCCCGCAGAAACCGCCGCCTCCCGCTGAAACTCGAAGAAGGCCGCGCCTACCAAGGCCGCGTCATCAACTGGAACGATGAAAAAGGCTACGGCTTCATCCAGATCCAGCCCGGCTACGAAAACCTCTTCTTCCACATCAGCAACTTCGCCTACCACCACCGTCGCCCGTCGGCGGACACCGCTGTCACCTTCCTTGCCACCCCGGCCCAAAAAGGCGGCTGGCAGGCAAGCCGCGTCCTCCTGCGCGAGCACGAGCATGCCATCATGGAAAGCGACCCCTACGACATCGCCGACAAAAATAAACCCAAGCGCGTCGAAGGCTACGTCTATGCCGTGCTGGATATCCTCTATTTCCTCAGCTTGACCCTTATCTCGCTGCCACTTGGTATCACTAGCGCCATCATGAGTGTGTTGACCGTCATCCTCTACCGCTACGACAAACGCGCCGCCGAACAGGGTGGACAACGCATCCCCAACACCACCCTCCACCTCGCCAGCCTGCTTGGTGGCTGGCCGGGCGCGCTCATCGCCCGTCCGCTCCTGCGGCACAAACTCAACCAAAAACGCTTTCGCGGCTTCTTCTGGGCCAGCATCGTTGCCAACTTCGGCATCCTCTACCTGCTCATTGCCTACCTGCCGCCTGTCAACCCGCTAATCCGCTTCTAAGGACATTCATGAACGTAAACGAACTCAAAACCCTGGTCGAGCACAGCCTCGCCGAACTCAAAGCCGTCAACGTCGAAACCATCGACCTTGCCGGCAAAACCGATATCGCCGACTACATGATCGTGGCCAGCGGCACCTCTGACCGCCACCTGCATGCGCTCGCCGACAAAGTCCACGACGACAGCAAAGCCGCCGGCCACCCGCCGCTCGGCATGGAAGGTGAAGACAGCCGCGACTGGGTGTTGGTGGATCTCGGCGATATCATCGTCCACCTCATGCGCCCGGAGACGCGCGAACTCTACGCGCTGGAAAAGCTGTGGTCGCTACCGCCGACGCGTGGCTGACTGCTCTCGCGCCCACATCCAAACCGCGCCAAGCGAGAAACGGCGCGGTTTTTTGCATTCAGCGGCGAGCTCGCGACAATGCACCAGAAACTTACGGAACCTCCCATGCTCAGTTACCGTCACGCCTATCACGCTGGCAACCATGCCGACCTCTTGAAGCACTATCTCCTCAGCCGCGTACTTGCTTACTACAACAACAAACAAAAACCCTACGACTACATCGACACCCACGCAGGGGCGGGGCAATACGACCTCGATGGCGACTACGCACAAAAAAACCGCGAATACGACAGCGGCTTCACCCGCCTTCTTGCCGCCACCAGCCTGCCCGCCGCACTCGCTACCTGGCGGGATGAACTGCGTGCCCTGCTGCCCGCAGCAAACACTTATCCCGGCTCCGCCCTGATCGCCGCGAAAACCCTGCTGCCTGCCGGCAAACTGTATCTCCACGAACTGCATCCCGCTGATCACCAAGCCTTGATGGACAATCTGCGCCCGCTGCAGCTAGGCCGACGGCTGCATATTGCGCAGAGTGACGGATTTAGCGGCCTCATCGCACATTTGCCGCCTGCGAGCCGCCGTGCCGTCATCCTCATCGACCCGCCCTACGAACAAAAAAGCGACTACCAGACAGTCCTGGATACCCTTATCGCCGCTTACAAACGTTTTGCCAGCGGTTGCTACCTCATCTGGTATCCCTGCCTCGCCCGCCGCGAAAGCCGCCGCTTCCCGGCCGAACTGCACACACACTTCCCACACGACTATCTGCGCGCCGAACTGCACATCCGCCCTGCCAGCGACGATTACGGTATGCACGGCAGCGGCCTCTACATCATTAACCCGCCTTACACCCTGCCCGCCGAGCTGGAAACCACCCTGCCTGCGCTGCAACGCCTTTGTGCCGAAACAAGCGGGGGGCAATATATCCTTGAGGCGGATATCCGCTAAACCTCCGCTTATTGTGCATATGAGCAAGACAATGCCGCACAGACAAACCACAAAAACAAACAAAAACCACAAATAACCATTGCAATACTTGCTACAATCATCACAAACCCACAACCCAGGAGCGCTGTATGAACCTCTTCACCCTGCATGGACAAACTGCCCTCATCACCGGTGCAGCCAAAGGCATTGGCAGAGGTATCGCCGAAGTCCTGCAACAAGCGGGCGCCACCATCATCATCGCCGATATTGACCGCGACCGTGGCACCGCGACCGCTGCCGGGCTGGATGCGCATTACCAATACCTTGATGTGCGTACACAGGCGAGCTGCCATGCTGCCGTGCAAGCCGTCGTAGAAAAATTTGGCAAACTTGACATCCTCTGCTCCAACACGGGCATCTTCCCGCAGAAAACCCTGGCCGAAATGACAGAAGCAGACTGGGATGAAACGCACGGTATCAACCTCAAGGGCACCTTCTTCATGGTGCAGGCGGCGCTGGCGGTAATGCAGCCGCGCGGTTATGGGCGCATCGTTATCACCTCATCCATCACCGGCCCTGTGACCGGTTTCCCTGGCTGGAGCCACTACGGCGCAAGCAAAGCGGGGCAACTTGGCTTCATGCGCAGCGTTGCTCTCGAATACGCACGTTTCGGCATTACCATTAACGCGGTCATGCCAGGCAACATCCTGAGCGAAGGGCTGATTGCCCAGGGCGAGACCTACCTCGCTCAAATGCGCGCTGCTGTGCCCACCCACACCCTCGGCACGCCACAGGATATCGGTTACGCCGCCTGCTTCCTCGCCAGCCGCGAAGCCGCCTACATCACCGGGCAGACCATTATCATTGACGGCGGGCAAATCCTGCCTGAATCAGCAGAAGCACTGCTATAACAAACATCACGCCAGCGGGGGGGGGGACTTTCCCCCGCTTGAAGATGATTCAGGGCGCAAAGGTGCTTTATCACAACAAAACACCTCACCAGCAAGCCCCCTGCACACAAGGGGACATCCGCATTGCAAAATACCCATATGAAAACCATCCCCGCCGCATCCCAAACCTCTCTCCTGCGTCGCGAAGAGCACACGGAAACCGCCTCATGACCCAGTCTGCCAGCGAAAAAAAACTCTGGATAGACGTACTCACCGTCATCTCCTGTTTCGCCGTCGTCATGCTGCACACCAACATGAAAGCCTTCTGGTTACGGCCAGACGGGCGGCTGTGGCTGACCGCAACCCTCATCGAAACCCTCTTCTACTACGCCGTACCCGTGTTCTTCATGATCACCGGCTACACCCTGATGGACTACCGCCAGCGCTACGACACCGCGACCTTCCTGCAAAAACGCATCAAGCGCACCGTCATTCCCTTCCTCTTCTGGTCACTCTTCGGCCTGTGGCTCTATTACGCCAAATACAGCCTGCTGCCCGACGAGACCCTCACGGCCCTCACCGGCGGCATCCTTGCGCACCGTTACACCGAAATCTACTGGTTCTTCATCCCGCTCTTTGCCGTGTACCTCAGCCTGCCGTTCTTCAGCCTCATCCCGCTGGAAACGCGGCCACAAGCCTTCCGCTACGCCCTCATCTACGGCTTCATCAGTTATAGCATCCTGCCCGTTGCCTCGCGTCTGAGTGGCATCGATTACGACCCCGCTATCGCCGCGCCCTTTCTCGGTGGCTATCTCTTCTACGCCCTGCTCGGCTACTGTCTCGGTACTTACCCCATCCCGCGACACCTGCGCATCATGCTCTACCTGCTCGGCATCGGCGGCTTCCTCATCCAGTACTTTGGCACCCTCTGCCTCTCACCGCCGGACAAAGTGGATGACACCTACAAAGGCTACCTGAACTTCCCCTGCGTCCTCTACGCCAGCGCCATTTTCACCTGGTGCCGTTACCACGATTACCGCTGGCTACAACAGCGCCGCCACGCCCTGCGTCTCCTCGGCGTCCTGAAAAACGCGGCGCTCGGTGTGTACCTGCTGCACATCTACCTCATCTGGCAAATCCCCGAATGGCTGGACCCCATCGGCACCGCCGCCGCACAAAGCGCACACACGGCAAGCGCGCTGGAAAAATCCATTGCCTTCCGCACCATCGGCGCACTCGGCATCTACTGCGCCTGCGTCGCCATCAGCCAGCTCTTTCGCCGCATCCCGCTACTACGCGCCCTTATCCCCTGAATCCAGCCAACCCCACCGACAAAAAACCAAAAGCAGACTGCCCAAGCGTTTCGCATAACCCCACACTTATCCCGCCAGAGCGCTGTCATGCGGATACTTGCCGTTCAAAAGACGGGCCTCATTCCGCTTTGGAACCCCTATAACCAGGCACGTTTACACAAAACCGGGCAACCTCCTCAGCATCAAAAGGGAAAATCAGCTCACGGTCAAGCACAGGATCGTAGAGGACGGGAACCAGCGTGTCATATTGGGCGCGCAAGGCAGGATCGCGATCAATATTGACGCGCTGGACAGGCACATTCGCCGCTGCCAGCAGCGCCGCCGCCTCGGCACAAAGATGACAACCAAGGCGGACATAAAGCAGATAAGACATGAACATCACCAGAAAAAACAGACCGTCAT
>CAURDG010000062.1:0-8026 GCA_963523555.1 uncultured Cardiobacterium sp. | reverse complement strand
TTTTCCATGCTGGTAATCCCGATGTTGCTTTCTGACTCTTCTCCCTTCTGGCACTGGCAGGCGGCATACCGCCCGGCGGCGTATTTGCTCGCGTTAAGCGGTGGGCGCGACAGCATGGCGCTGTTGCAGGCGCTCACCCTGCAACGTGCGCGGCTGACTGCGCCGCTTGTCGCCTGTTACGTCAATCATGGCTGGTCGGCGGCGGGCGCGGAATGGGGCGAATTTTGCCAACGTGAGGCGGTGGCGCGCGGCGTGCCATGCGACATCGTTACCCTTGACTGGCAGGCGGGGCAAGGCAACGCCGAGGCGCGGGCGCGGGCGCTGCGTTATGAGGCGCTGGCGGCGCGTTTACCGCCGCGCGGGGTGCTGCTCACCGCGCATCACCGCGATGATCAGGTCGAGACATTTTTTTTGCAGTTGTTGCGCGGCAGCGGGCTGGACGGCCTCGCGGCGATGCCCGCGCAGCGTCCGTTTGCCGATGGCGCGCACTGGCGGCCTCTGCTGGATATGTCGCGCGCCGCGATTGAGGCGTTTGTTGCCGCCGAGGGGGTACCGTTTCTGGATGATCCCAGCAATGTGGACACGCGTTTTGCCCGCAACCGCCTGCGTCATGCGGGTTTGCCGCCGCTGGTGGAGATGGCGGCAGCGGTCGCGCGCTCGGCAGGCTGGCTGGCTGAAGCGCAAGCGGTGCAGCAGGCGTTGCTGGACGGGATTCTGGGCGAGGCGCAGACGGTATTGCCGTGGGATACGCTCGCTGCCGCGCATGGCGCAACGGTCGCCAAGGCCTTGTTGCGTCGCTGGTTGCAGCGCGCCGGACAGCCCGCGCCGCCGGCTAAGCGGTTGTTATCGTTTATAGACGCGCTTGGCGGGCAGAATGGTCACGCGGAATTGTCTTATAGCGAGACGGTGGTGGTGCAGCATCGCGGCTGTTTGTACTTGTTCCGCGCCAGTACGCCGCAGTCGCCACCGCCGTTTGCCGCTCAAACGGTATGGCCGGGTGTGGGTGCGTTGCACTTGCGCACGGGGCAGGATTTGCTGGCGGGCAGGGTGTGCCGTTGGGCGCTGTTTCCCTGTGCCGCGCGCTGGCAGGCGCCCGGACAGCGTTATCCACAGGCGCTGAAGAATTTTTTGCAGAATCAGGGGGTTCCGCCGTATTTGCGTCGCCGTCTACCGCTCTTGCTGGTGGACGGTGAAGCGGCGTGGTTGGGCGGTTTTGGCGCGGCAGCGGGCTGGGACGGACTGGCGTTTGACTGGCATCAACAGGCGCATTCTGTTAGCATTTCGCATCATTTTTCATCGGTTTCGGACGCATGACCAAGTTTATTTTTGTTACCGGCGGCGTGGTTTCTTCCTTGGGGAAGGGCATCGCCGCCGCTTCTTTGGGCGCTATTCTGGAATCACGCGGGTTGCGCATCACGCTGATCAAGCTCGATCCGTATATCAATGTCGATCCGGGGACGATGAGCCCCTTCCAGCACGGCGAGGTGTTTGTCACCCACGACGGCGCGGAAACCGACCTCGACCTCGGCCACTATGAACGCTTCGTGCGGATGCGCGCCACCCAGTTCAATAACTGCACCACCGGCCGCATTTACGCCGAGGTGATCCGCAAGGAACGCCATGGCGATTATTTGGGCGCGACGGTGCAGGTCATCCCGCATATTACCGATGCCATCAAGTCCTACGTGTTGCGCGCCGCCGAAGGAGCGGATATTGCGCTGGTGGAAATCGGTGGCACGGTCGGCGATATTGAATCGCTGCCTTTCCTCGAAGCCATCCGCCAGTTGGGTGCGCAATTGGGCCGCAGCCGCTGCATGTATATCCACCTGACGCTGCTGCCTTATATCGCTGCCGCAGGGGAATTGAAAACGAAGCCGACGCAGCACAGCGTCAAGGAATTGCGCTCGATCGGTATCCAGCCGGATATGCTGATTTGCCGCGCCGACCGCGATATTCCCGAAGACGAGCGGCGCAAAATCGCCCTCTTCACCAATGTTCCCGCCGATGCGGTTTTCGCCGGCTTGGACGTGAAAAACATCTACGAAATCCCGCTGCTCTATCACAAGCAGGGCGTGGATGAAGTTGTCATACGCCACTTCGCCCTCGATGCTGCTCCCGCTGATCTCAGCGACTGGCAGCAGGTCAACGACGCCATTGCCAACCTGAAGCACGAAGTCACGATTGCCATGGTTGGCAAATACGTGGATCTCACCGACGCCTACAAATCGCTCAACGAAGCGCTCTACCACGCCGGCATCCGCAGCGGTAACGCGGTGAAAATCCGCTACATCGATTCCGAAGACCTGCACCGACAGGGTGTGTCGCTGCTGGAAGGCGTGGATGGTGTCGTCGTGCCGGGCGGCTTCGGCAATCGCGGCATCAGCGGCAAAATCCGCGCCGTGCAATACGCGCGCGAAAACCGCATCCCCTACCTCGGCATCTGCCTCGGCATGCAGCTCGCTGTCATCGAATACGCGCGTCACGTCCTTGGCATCGAAAATGCCGGTAGCACCGAATGGGGCGATAGCAGCCAGGAACCCGTGGTCGCCCTCGTCACCGAATGGGTGAACGAACGCGGCGAAACCGAACAGCGCGACAAACAAAGCGACCTCGGCGGCACCATGCGCCTCGGTGCCCTGCCGGCGCGGCTCAAATCCGGCAGCAAAATCGCACAAATCTACGGCGCGGAAATCATCAACGAACGCCACCGCCACCGCTACGAAGTGAACAGCCACTACGAAAAACGCCTTGAAGATGCTGGCATGATCATCTCCGGCCGTTCCGAAGACAACGGCCTGGTGGAAGTCATCGAATTGCCCGACCATCCGTGGTTCATCGCCTGTCAGTCGCACCCTGAGTTCACCTCAACCCCGCGCAAAGGGCATCCGCTCTTCGAATCCTTCATCCGCGCCGCGCGCGCCCATCACGACGGAGCAGACGCATGAACCTCTGTGGCTACCAGGTCGGCAACGACCGCCCCTTCTTCCTCATCGCTGGTCCCTGCGTCATCGAAAGCGAAGCACTCGCGCTGTCAACGGCGGAAATCCTGAAAAAAATCACTGACGATCTCGGCATCCCCTTCATCTACAAATCTTCCTTCGATAAAGCCAACCGCTCATCCGGTGCCAGCTATCGCGGTCCCGGTATCGCCGAAGGCCTGCGCATCCTCGCCAAAGTCAAAGCCGAGATCGGCGTCCCCGTTCTTACCGACGTGCACGAAGACACCCCGCTGGATGAAGTCGCCGCCGTGGTGGACGTACTGCAAACCCCGGCCTTCCTCTGCCGCCAGACCAACTTCATCCACAACGTCTGCGCCCAGGGCCTGCCGGTCAACATCAAAAAAGGCCAGTTCCTCGCACCGTGGGACATGCGCCACGTCGCCGATAAAGCGAAAAGCACCGGCAACGACCGCATCATGCTGTGTGAACGCGGCGTGAGCTTTGGCTACAACAACCTCGTCTCCGACATGCGCTCGCTGCCGGTGATGAAACAAACCGGTTGCCCCGTCGTCTTCGACGCCACCCACTCCGTGCAACTGCCGGGGGGACAAGGCGCCTCCTCCGGCGGGCAGCGCGAATTCGTGCCGGTTCTCGCACGCGCGGCAGTTGCTGTCGGCGTCGCGGGACTGTTCATGGAAACCCATCCCGACCCGGACAAAGCCCTCTCCGACGGGCCGAACGCCTGGCCACTGGGACACATGCCCGAGCTGCTCAAACAACTGCAAGCGCTCGACAACATCGCCAAAACCCTCTAACTAACAGGAGCCAACACAATGACGACAACCGTACAAAACGTCAAAGCCCTCGAAATCCTCGACTCACGCGGCAACCCGACCGTACAAGTCACCGTAACCCTTTCCGACGGCGCACAAGGCACCGCTGGCGTTCCTTCCGGCGCCTCTACCGGCTCACGCGAAGCCCTCGAACTGCGCGATGGCGACAAAGCCCGCTACCTCGGCAAAGGCGTAACCAAAGCCGTCGCCAACGTCAACGAAAAACTCGGTCCGGCGCTCAAAGGCAAAGCCATTGACGACCTCACCGCCCTCGACAAAATTATGCTCGACCTCGACGGCGACGACTTCAAAAAGAACCTCGGTGCAAACGCCATCCTCGGCGTCTCCCTCGCCCTCGCCCACGCCAAAGCTGCCAGCCTGAAAAAACCGCTCTACGCCGTGCTGCACAACACCACCGGCTATACCCTGCCCGTACCGATGATGAACATCGTCAACGGCGGCGAACACGCCGACAACAGCGTAGACATTCAGGAATTCATGATCATGCCTGCCGGCTTCAACAGCTTCCACGAAGCCCTGCGCGCCGGTTCCGAAATCTTCCACACCCTGAAAAAAGTCCTGCATGACAAAGGCCTCTCTACTGGCGTCGGCGACGAAGGCGGCTTTGCCCCTGACCTCGGCTCCAACGAAGAAGCCCTGCAAATCATCATGGAAGCCATCGCTAAAGCAGGCTACAAAGCTGGCGAACAAATCTACCTCGCCCTTGACGTTGCCGCTTCCGAACTCTACGAAAACGGCAAATACAGCCTCGCTTCCGAAGGCAAAACCTTCACCTCTGCCGAATTTGTGGACTACCTCGCCGGCCTCGTTGAGCGCTACCCGATCGTCTCCATCGAAGACGGCCTTGACGAAAGCGACTGGGACGGCTGGAAAATCCTCACCGACAAACTCGGCGGCAAAGTGCAGCTCGTCGGCGACGACCTCTACGTCACCAACACCCGCATCTTCAAAGAAGGCATCGAAAAAGGCATCGCCAATGCCATCCTCATCAAGCCGAACCAAATCGGCTCCCTCTCCGAAACCCTGCAAGCCATCAAAATGGCTGAAGATGCCGGCTACGCCGCCATCGTTTCGCACCGTTCCGGCGAAACCGAGGACACCACCATTGCCGACATCGCCGTTGCCACCAGCGCCACGCAAATCAAGACCGGCTCACTGTGCCGCTCTGACCGCGTTGCCAAATACAACCGCCTGCTGACCATCGAAGCCGAACTCGGCAATGAAGTCCGCTACGGTGGCAAAGCCGCCCTGCTTGGCAAAATCAAGAACTGATGAAGCGAGCGTTTATCTACCTGACGCTGCTCGCTATCGCGCTCAGCCTCGGACTCATAAACGCCTACCTGTGGCGGTTGCAAAACCGCACCCAGGAACACATCGCCGACCTGCGCCAGCAGGTCGGCTTGCATTTGCGTGAAAACAAACTGCTGAACGACCGCAACGATGCGCTGCGCATCAACGTGGACAGCCTCAAATCCCCCGACGCCTACCGCGTGTACGAAGAAAAAGCGCGCGAGGACTACGGCATGATCGGCAAAAACGAAACCTACTTCGTCCTGCCGGACAGCGAAATGGCGAATATTCCCGACATCCCCGGCCTCGTCGAACGGGAAAAACGACGTCGAGCGGCAAATACCTTTGCAACAGGCGTCGAGCGTCAGCTACCGTCGGACGCCCAACCAATCAATCAAAAAATCAAACTCGAATCCGACCCGACGGCAACGGCTGACAGCGGCAAAACAGTTGATCCTATCCCTGTTAGCCCTGTCCCGCTGCAGCTCGAATCACTGCAATAACTAATTTCCTTCAATTGTCTTCAGAATTTACAGTTTGTGCTGTAAATAGCCTTTCAGGCGATTCAAACGTCGTTTCATGAAATAAGGCATTGCCTGCCAGCACTTACGCGCAGCGCGCCACAGCAAACTTCTTTGTGGGATGGCGACGGTTGCGCCCTGTTCGTTAGCAAAGGTAAATATTACCTGTTCATACCAAAATGATTGCCGCAGATAGTAGAAATAGTATTCACTGAATTTAGCCACACGGTTATTCCACGGTTTTGCCTCATAACCGGCGTAATGAATCAATTTTGGTGCGGCTTCAGCCTTTTGCAAAGCCTTAACGTAAGCATCTGGCAATCCAGCATAAATTTCGTGGCCG
Source organism: uncultured Cardiobacterium sp. (assembly GCA_963523555.1). Lineage (GTDB taxonomy): Bacteria > Pseudomonadota > Gammaproteobacteria > Cardiobacteriales > Cardiobacteriaceae > Cardiobacterium. Next base: position 2,079 of record CAURDG010000062.1, on the reverse strand, counting down.
CAATTCACCACGTTCCAGCTGGGGTCAAGGAAGATGACATCATTACGGAAATATTTATTAAGAATATCCTGATCAAGAAACCAATAACGTTTTTCCAGCAATGCAGAAATCATTACCTCGGAAAGATTTAACTGCCGTAGTTTCTTGACATTAAAGAGAATGACACCAGCCTGGAAGTAATTTTCCCAATCTTTGCCTAATCCGACATAGGTTTGTAAATACTCTTTGGCTTTCAGACTGCCGGTAAAATCAATGGAAGGGACATTAGTCTGGCAGAAATGATGCATGATGTAATCAAATACCGCCCCTAGGGCATGATTACCCAAATCTACCTCAAACAAGGTACTGACATCATCTAGGACAATGGTATCGCAATCGATATAAAGCACTTTATCGCGCTCTGGCAATAGAGTGTCAAGAATAAGGCGGTAAAAAGTTGCCCGCGAAAAATGCATATGGGTATTGAGCTCGGTAAATTCGCCGCTTAATTCAAGGAATTGAATTTTTGCATTGTCCGGCATTAGGCGCATTAACATAGCGCGGTTCTCGATGCTGATACCTCCGTCAAGAATGAGTAAATCGAGGTATTTATGTGTGGGGAAATGCGCAAGGATGGAACAGAGCAAGGCACCAAGATGCGGTGCATAGTTATTGTCGGCGGCAATGACGACACTGACCACGGGTTTATCGCTCACGACCGGTGCGGCATACCATGCCTTCGGTGTGGTGTCGTGAATAAAAACCCGACGCAGGTGGTTCACTTTTAATTGCGGCATTTCCGCCAGGGTTTTCTGTACCCAGACATTAAATAATCTTTCCGAGAGATAGCCGAACACGCGGCGCTCTTGGGTATCGTAGTGGGAGATGTCACAGCGTGTCTCAACTTCGCCTAATACGGCAAAGAGCCACTCGCTATAAGCAGCAAACAATGGCCGTCGCATGGCGAACATATTGGTGAAGTAGCCACTTGTCGCTTGCATTACGCGGTCAAAATAGGGCAGATAATCCGGATAGTATTCAGCAATGACGGCACGCGTGGTTTCCAGATCGCGCTCGTGATGATGCGGCGAATCGGTGTAATTCTGGCGGATATTCTGCCAGCCTGCCTGGCGTACATCCCATTCGAGTGGCAAAATTAAATCGTAGCCTTCGATTTGTGCGCGCACGGATTCGGCACTCATGCCGTATTTTTTGGCGAACGCGAGAGTAAAGGCGGGTTCTTCAATAATGCCGTAGGTATTTAATACGCGCGCAATATCCGTATTAAAATCAAAGAAACGGCGATAATGCATAATGCCGATATAATCGGAAACATGGTCGTTTTGCCATGCCCAATATTGGGCAGTTAATTCACAATAGCTACCATTCTTGTCAGCAATTTCCTTGCCCTGATTATCACGCAGGCCAATGCCGGGGATATTGGCCTGATTGCCAACTTGTATAGGTTTGATATAGGGATTTTCAACGATATGGGTGGCTTTGTGATAGACGGTATAAAGCGAGATAGTGGGCATATAAACCTCTATGTGTGATGTGTCGCGGCAGTATATAGAGAAACCCATCAGCCGCCAATGATGGGTCATGCGTCAAATCCCTGATTTTGTTGCCTGTCGGCGATGAATAGTGATCGTTTCATCATGGGGCAATTATCGCCTGATAAACAGGTGGCATATAGTCAATGCTCTTAATCCTTCATACAAATCTTCCCTGAATATTGCGCAAATGCGGAAAGATTGGCGTAAATGTTGTATGAAAAAATAAGCTGATTAGCTATATTGTTCATCTGCCTGCTACCCGGCAGGTACTCACTCGCATCAGTGATCTTCCCGGTTATTGGTCCGGATTATGGTACGACTCACCGCCATGCAGCTGAAATTTACCTGCAGCAGGATAAAACCTGGCTTCCCGCCAAGCGGAGTAAACGCTGGCTTTTGAGATATTTCCCGCACAAAGGCGGGTTTTTGGTTTGCGGTGATGGGCATGCCTTAACTGAAGCGGGCCAGCCGGTAGGGGGTGAGGTCGATGGCCGGGGTTTCGTCGTGGTACAGCGCGGTAATGAGTTCAGCGGTGAGCGCGGCC
>CAURDG010000061.1:0-8104 GCA_963523555.1 uncultured Cardiobacterium sp. | reverse complement strand
AAGCGGTGTACCCCACGCACAGCATCATCAGCCTTTACATGCATTCCGGCACCAGTGGCGACGAACGCCAGCAGAAAAAAGAAGCCTTCATGACCAAATTCGCGCCGTGGCTGCAAGCGCGGGCGCAGGCGGGCGAGCGCCTCATCCTCTGCGGCGATATCAACATCGCCCACACCGAAAAAGACCTGAAAAACTGGAAAGGCAACCTGAAAAACAGCGGCTTCCTGCCGCAGGAACGCCAATGGTTGACCGACCTCTTTGCTGGTGATTACCGCGATGCCTTCCGCCTCGTCAACAACGAAGAACACCAGTACACCTGGTGGAGCCAGCGTGGCAATGCCCGCGCCAACAACGTCGGCTGGCGCATTGACTACCACATCATCAGTGCCAACCTCGCCGACCTGGTAGAAAGCGCCAGCATCTACACCGCCGAGCCCTTTTCCGATCACGCCCCGCTGACCATCACCTACCGCGACCTCGCCTGACCATGCGCCGTTTCATCCTCGCCCTGTTCCTCGCCCTCGCTGCCACCCTCATCCGCGCGCAAAGCCTCGATAACGCCGGCAACGCCCCCAGTGCCGCCCAGCTTGACCAGCTCGAACAAGCCATCAATGCCAACGAAGCCCGCAACCGTGACTGGCTGCGTGATCTGGACGGACTCGACGAAGACAGCCTGCCCGCCACCATCAGCGAAAACAACCTCGCCGCTATCCGCGTCGCCCTCGAACAAACACAAAGCGACCTCACCACCCTCACCAACACGCAGAACACCGTCAATCAAGAGATCGAAACCGCGCGCAAACGCAGCGACGCCCTCTCTGCCCTCTTGCAAAAACAATCCAACCCGCTGCTCGACAGCGACGACGGCCACAGCGCGCAGACCCGCGAACAACTTGCCCTCAGCCAGCGCCACCTGCAACTGTTGCAACGGCAAAAACACATCCTCGCCCAGACCGAAACCATCGGCAACCGCCAGAAAGCCCTGCTCGAAGCCCGCTACCAGCGCTACAACGAACGCTACCTCGAAACCCGCCAGACCACTGCCGACCAGACCCACAGCGATCGCCTCACCCAACTGCAAGCCCGCCGCCAGGAACTCAACGACCGCCTCGACCACAACAAACCCGACCGCAACACCCGCCTTGACCACAACAACGAACTCGCCCTCATCAACACCCAAATCTACTACACCCAAATCGAAAACGAACTGCTTGCCCAGGAAGCCCGCCTGCAAGAAATCCAGTATGCGGACCTCACCAGCCTCTCGCTCGAACGCATTGACCGCATCCGCGCCGAACTCGTCGCCGCACAAGCCCGCCTTGATGCCCTTACCCCGCAAATTGACAACGACCAGCACCTCATCAGCCAGCAGAACGAACTCTACACCCGCCAGCGCGGCACCCCGCTGGATGCCAACAAAACCCGCCAACAAGCCGTTAACAACCAATACCAGCAACTCAAAACCCTCATCAATAACAACACCCTCAGCCTCAAAACCAGCCGCGACATCGCCGACCGCCAATACAGCCAGCTCGCCAAAGCCCAACTCACCCAACAATACCGCTTCGGTGGCGATCCCGCCGCCCTGGCGCAGCACGGCGCCGCCTTCCTCAAAAGCGCGGGCGCCTTCCTCGGCCAATACATCGTCGCCGTCGAAACCCTCTACCACAGCCTGCGCACCCTGCCCACCCTCAAATGGCTCACCATCGCCAGCGCCGCCATCGGCTTTATCGCCGCCACCATCGCCATCATCAACCTGATGAACCGCGCCATCCGCCGCTACGCCGGACAAAAGCGCCTCACCTTCCCGGCGCGCCTGCTCTACTTCCTCAGCAAAATGCTGAAAAACAACCTGCCCTACCTCACCGCTTACAGCATCATCCACATCACCATCCGCACCAGCGGCATCACCGCACCCGCCTCCGACATGCTCGCCCTCATCCCGGCGCTCCTGCTCTTCAACACCATCCCCTACTACGCTGCGCGCAACCTCATCCACACCGAACTCATCGCCGCCCCGGAAAAACAGCGCATCATCCGCCCCACCATCATCTACGCCGCCGTCGGCAGCCTGCTTTACGGCCTCGTCTGCATGGCCGAATGGATACTAGACGAGCAAGTCATCACCGACACCTACCGCTGGATCTTCGCCCTCTACAACCTTCTCGCCGCCGTGCCCATCTGGCGCGCCACCAGCCGCAGCATCGCCCACATGAACGGCTACTACCGCGACCAGCCCAGCTACCGCAGCCTGCGCCTGCTCATCCGCACCATCCCGCTCGGCGTCGCCGCCTTCGGCATCGTCGGCACCCTCGGCTACCTCAACCTCGCCTGGAACATCGCCCGCCACCTCCTCATCTTCGTCCTCTACGCCAGCCTGTGGATCGCTTTCACCGCGCTGCTCAAAGACAGCGCCCGCCGCGCCAAACACTACGCCCTGCGCCACACCACCAACGGCGTTTTCTGGGCACAAGACATCATCAACCCGGCGAACACCATCCTCACCTACGCCAGCCTCATCCTGCTCCTGCGACTCCTGCAATACAGCTACGGCTGGAACGAACACACCCCCGTCATCCAGGAAACCCTGACCCTGCTCAACACCCCCATCGCCAAAAACGACAGCCACCTCACCCTGCTCAACATCCTGCTGATGGGCATCCTCATCTACATCATCTACCGCATCGGCGGCTGGATAAAATCCCTCAGCTACCGCTGGATCTACGGCAAAATTGCCGACCTCGGCATCCGCAACAGCCTCGCTGTTTTCAGCCAGTACGCCGCTGTCACCCTCGGCTTCTTCCTGGCACTGCGCGTCATCGGCATTGACCTCACCGCCTTCACCGTCTTCGCCGGTGCGCTCGGTGTTGGTATCGGCTTCGGCATGCAGACCATCGCCAACAACTTCATCAGCGGCATCCTCCTGCTCATCGAACGCCCGCTGCGCAACGGCGACATCATCACCGTCGGCACCTACGAAGGCACCGTCGAACGCATCGGCATGCGCTCGCTGACCATCACCACCTTCGACAACGAAAGCGTCATCCTGCCGAACTCCGACTTCGTCACCAGCGCCTTCAAAAACTGGTCGCACCAGGACCCCATCACCCGCACCGTGCTCTACCTCGACCTCGGTTACCGCCACGACCCCGAACACACCCGCCAACTCCTGCTGGCGACCCTGCGCGAACTCGCCGAAGAAGGACACATCGTGGACAGCAACGAACACGACTACGGCGTCTTTGCCTACGACTATTCCGACCGGGGCATCACCTACCGCGTGCAATACCACGTCCACATGCAAAACCACCACCGCCTGACCAGCCGTCACCTCGTCATCGAGCGACTGTGGCAGACCTGCCGCATGCACGGCATCGACATCGCCTACCCGAAACGCGACAACTACTACCCGCTGGAAACCGACCAACCCGCACGCCTGCCCGCGCCACGCAAACCGGTATAGCGGGAAAGCCCGTACCTGCCCCGCTTGGCGGGCATTGAAGAACCCAGGTTTTATCCCGCTTGGCGGGCGTTGAAAAAGCCCGGTTTTATCCCGCTTGGCTGGCATTGAAAAGCCCGGTATTTATCCCGCTTGACGGGTGTTGAAAAGCCCAGTGTTTATCCCGCTTGGCGGGCGTTGAAGAGCCCAGTGTTTATCCCGCTTGGCGGGCGTTGAAGAACCCAGGTTTTATCCCGCTTGGCGGGCATAGAAGAACCCAGGTTTTATCCCGCTTGCAGCACAAAGCACCTTGACACAAAATCCCGGCTGACGGCCATTTACCCTTCTGACCATGAACAAGCCTCTAACCGCCATGACACTTGCCGAATTGTGGCAACTATTCCCCATACAACTCACCCCGCATAACCCGCTTTGGCGCGAATGGTATCAGCAGGAAGCACGACTACTGCGCCATTACCTGCCACAAGAAAACATACAACTGCACCATATCGGCAGCACGGCCATCCCTGGCATGGATGCCAAACCCATCATCGACATCCTGCTGGAAACAGCCGACGGGGCAGCCCTGCGGCGTATTGCCGACGCCCTCATCCGCCACGGCTACCTGCCAATGTCGGCCAGCGACAGCCGCATATCACTCAACAAAGGCTACACACCACGCGGCTTTGCCAAAAAAGTCTTCCATATCCACCTGCGCCTGCCGCAGGACAAAGACGAACTCTATTTCCGCGATTACCTGCGCGAGCATCCCGACATCGCGCAAGCCTACCAAACCCTGAAACACACGCTTGCAGCGCCCTACAAACACGACCGCGACGGCTACACCGCCGCCAAAGGGGATTTCATCCGCCAATACACGCAGGCGGCCAAGGCGCTTTATCATGCACACTACGCATCACCATCCTTACGAACAGACCCCGTGCGCCACACCCCATGACCGACCTTGCCCTCACCCTGCCCGCCGCGCTCGACATCAGCGAAAAAACCGCCGAACTCTTCGCCCGCGCCGGCATCACCACCCTGCGCGAACTCATCCTGCACCTGCCGCTGCGCTACGAAGACCGCTCGCACCTCACCCCCATTGCCGCCCTGCGCGACGGCGCGACCGTGCAAATCTGTGGCGAAATCGTCCACGCCGACCTCATCCAGCGGCAAAAACGCATCCTCACCGTCACCGTGCGCGACGAAGCGGGCGACATGTGCAAACTGCTCTACTTCAACTACTACCCCAGCCAGCAAAAAGCCTTCATCCCCGGGCGGCGCGGCCTCTACTACGGCAAAGCCTGCTGGACGCCGCGCGGCTACCAGATCCACCATCCGGAAATCACCTGGCTCGAAGCCGGACAAATCCCGCAGCTCGCCGAACACCTATACCCCGTCTATCCCACCGTCAAAGGCCTCGGCCAGGCGCGCTGGCAGGGCGCCATCAAAAAAGCGCTCGACCTCATCCTGCCCACCCTGCCCGAGGCCGACCCGCTCACCGCCGTCGGCTACCTCCCGCTGCCCGCTGCGCTCACCGCCCTGCACCGCCCGCCGGACAACAGCAGCCCGGACGCCCTGCTCGACCGCAGCCACCCCGCGCGCCGCCGCCTCATCCTCGAAGAACTCTGCGCACACCAACTCGCCATCCAGAACGCCCGCGCCCGTGTGCGCAACCAGCGCGCCCTTGCCCTGCCCGCCGACGCCCCGCTCCTGCGCGACTTCCGCGCCGCCCTGCCCTACACCCTCACGCACGCACAAGAACGCGTCTGCGCCGAAATCGCCGCCGACCTCGCGCAAGCAACGCCCATGATGCGCCTCGTGCAGGGCGACGTCGGCTCCGGCAAAACCATCGTCGCCCTTGCCGCCTGCCTGCAAGCCATCGCCGCCGGCAGCCAGGCCGTCTTGATGGTGCCGACCGAACTGCTCGCCGAACAACACGCCGCCAACATCCGCCGCCTGCTCGCCGGACTCCCCGTCACCCTCACCACGCTCACCAGCAAAATGGCGGGTGCCGAAAAACGCGCCGCCCTCGCCGCCATCGCCGACGGCAGCGCCCAACTCATCATCGGCACCCACGCCGTCTTCCAGGAACACGTCGCCTACGCCCGCCTCGCCCTCGTCGTCATCGACGAACAACACCGCTTCGGCGTGCACCAGCGCCTGCAACTGCAAGAAAAAACCGCCGACTACGCCGCGCACCAGCTCGTCCTCACCGCCACCCCCATCCCACGCACCCTCGCCATGAGCCTCTACGGCGAACTCGACCTGTCCATCATCGACACCCTGCCCGCTGGCCGCCGCCCCATCCAGACCAACGTCGTGGCGAACCAAAAACGCGACACCGTCATCGCCCGCGTCGGTGCCAACTGCCGCGACGGGCGGCAAGCCTACTGGGTTTGCCCGCTCATCGAAGAATCCGACGCCCTCGAATGCGAAAACGCAGAGGCGACCGCCGAACAACTGCAAACCCTGCTGCCCGACATCCGGGTCGCCCTCATCCACGGCAAAATGGCGAACGACGAACGACAGGCGGCAATGGCGGCCTTCGTCGCGGGCGAAGCCCAACTGCTGGTCGCCACCACCGTCATCGAAGTCGGCGTGGACGTGGCGAACGCCACCCTGATGATCATCGAAAACGCCGAACGCTTCGGCCTCGCGCAACTGCACCAACTGCGTGGCCGGGTCGGACGCGGCAGCGAACAATCCTACTGCCTGCTCATGTACCAGCCGCCACTGGGTGACACCGCACAACGCCGCCTGCGCATCATGCGCGAAACCACCGACGGCTTCCGCATCGCCGAAGAAGACCTTGCCATACGCGGCGCGGGCGAACTGCTCGGCACAAGACAGACCGGCGAAGCCATGTTCCGCGTTGCCAAACTGCCGCTGGACGCCGACCTCCTGGGCGAAACCGAACGACTCACCCGCGATTTCCGCGCCCATCACCCGGATTGGTGCCAGACCCTGCTTGACCGCTGGACGGCCTCCCGCGAACGTTACCTCAACGCCTGACAAACCACACCGCAGGACGGCACAACCTGCTAGACAGAAACGACAAAACCCCAGCACTTACATCGCTGAATTTGCCGCCAAGCGGGATAAACACTGGGTTCGTCGCCAAGCAAGACGGTTACGCGCTTTCCGGCGATTTGTGATGCCCATAAAAAAAGCCCGCTAGGCGGGCTTTTTGCGGGGGTTGCCGCGTGCTTAGTTGCTGATCGCGCCGCGTGTGCCGTGTACGCCGATGCTTTCAAGACTGCGGTTATACAAATCACCGGTGAGTTCTTCCGCCTGGTTGCCGAAAAAGACCAAGTCGTAATTAAAGCGGCTGCCGCTTGCTGCCGTCGCCTCTCCTTCGATACCGGTGCCTTTGGCTGAACCGCCTTTTCCGGTCAGGTAATTGCCATTGGTTAAAGCGGCTCTGGCGAGGCTGATGTCGCCAAAGCGGCTAAGTCCCGTGATGTTGCCGTGTCCGTTCCTGGCAGCAAAATCAACATAATAGGTGAAATTGCCGCGCTCATTTTTGTCGAAGGCAGTGCCGTTATAGGTCGCTTTGCCTGCGGTCGGGATGGCGGCAGCGGGGGTGTGGACGCCATAGTCCGCAGTAGTATCAACTTTGCCGTCTGACGCGTAAGTCAGAAGGATGCCGCCATGAAAGCCCTGATAGCTGCGCAAGGTTTTCTGCTCGGTTGAGCCATCATCTTTGTAAGTTCTTGACGCATTCAGGCTGGCAAATCCGGCAGGCAGGCTGCGGAAATCATATTCAGCAATAATTTCGCCCTCTTTACGGTATGTGTTCGTGATGGTTTTCCCATTGACTACGATACTGGAAGGGCGAAGCAGCATGTCGGAATCATTGCCGTTTTGAGAATAAGCTTTCATTCTTCTACTGCCATATTTGCTGGCTTCGAAAGCGTCGTTAACGGTGTTCGTTTGGGGATCGTTGGCAAGCGGATTATTAACAGCTGGTTTGTCCGCAGGGGGATTGTCATCCGAACCGCCACCGCAGGCAGCAAGTAGCAGTGTGCCAAAGATAATGGCCGGATTTAGCGAGTTTTTTTGCATGGTATTTCCCCTTGCGCTGTGAAAGGCGCGCATTATATCTGTAAAGGTCATAGCCCGTATCGCTACGGCTTACGCTTACTGCGCTCGCAGGGATAAAGAAGCACCCAGGCGAGATATGGCAAACGGCGCCGACAGGACACCCTGCTGCCGTGTACAGTCGCTGCCCTCAAAGCCAGACGGAAATCCATAACATGCTTAAGCAGAAAAAAAAAGAAACAGCGAATGAAGCAGCACAATGACCCGTTGAAGACTATACAAAACGGCGGACAACCGCCGTTTTTTGTTGCCTCGTTCAGCGCAAACTTAGCATTCATCCCGCTTGGTGAGCCCAGTGTTTATCCCGCTTGGCGGCCTGCCAAGAGCCCCGCGTTCATCCCGCTTGGCGGTTTCCACTAGCACGACGACGCTACGCAGAAAGAAAAACGTAGAGACGTTGCCTGCAAGGTCTCAAAAAACAAGAAGCCCGTGGTTATCCCGCTTGACGGCTGCCCGAGAGCCCAACATCCATCCCGCTTGGTGAGCCCAGTGTTTATCCCGCTTGGCGGCCTGCCACGAGCCCAGTATCCATCCCGCTTGACGGCCTGCCACGAGCCCAGT
>CAURDG010000060.1:0-8145 GCA_963523555.1 uncultured Cardiobacterium sp. | reverse complement strand
AGTTCGTCGTGGCTGCCCTGTTCGACGATGCGGCCGCCGTCCAGGATGATGAGGCGGTCCATTGCCGCGATGGTGGAGAGGCGGTGGGCGATGGCGATGACGGTTTTGCCTTCCATCAGGCGGTTCAGGCTGGCCTGGATGGCCGCTTCTACTTCGCTATCCAGCGCCGAGGTGGCTTCGTCGAGAATCAGGATGGGCGCGTCTTTGAGCAGGACGCGGGCGATGGCGATACGCTGCCGCTGCCCGCCAGAGAGTTTGACGCCGCGTTCGCCCACTTGCGCATCCAGCCCGGTATTGCCGTAGCTGTCGGAGAGACCGGCGATGAAGTCGCCCGCTTCCGCCTGTTCAATGGCGCGTTGCAGTTCTTCTTCTGTCGCGTCCGGGCGGCCGTAGAGGATGTTGTCGCGCACTGAGCGGTGCAGTAGCGAGGTGTCCTGCGTCACCATCGCAATGTGGCGGCGCAGGCTGTCCTGGCTGACGGCGGCGATGTTCTGCCCGTCGATGCGGATTTCGCCGCCGTCCAGGTCGTAGAAGCGCAAGAGGGTGTTGACCAGGGTCGATTTGCCCGCGCCGCTGCGTCCGACCAGGCCGATTTTTTCGCCGGGACGGATGTTGAGCGAGAGGTCGTGCAGGATGTGCGGCTTTTTCATGTCATCCTGGTGGTAGCCGAAGCTGACGCGGTCGAAGGCGATTTCGCCGCGCGTGACTTCCAGTTCTTCGCAATCTGGGCGGTCTTGCACGGCGATGGGGCGGGTCATCATCGCCATGCCGTCGGTAACGGTGCCGATGTTTTCCGAGAGGCCACCGATTTCCCACATCACCCAGGTGGACATGCCGTTTAAGCGCAGGGCGAGGCTGCCCGCGACTGCTATTGCGCCGACACTGAGCGCGCCGTGCATCCACAGGGTGATGCCGACCGCGCCAATCAGGAAGAAGAGCGTGTAGTTGAGGGTGAAGAGGCAGACATCCAGGGTGGAAACCATGCGGAACTGGCGGTACACCGTGGCGAGGAATTCGCGCATGGCGCCGCGCGCGTAGTCGGCCTCGCGCCGCGTGTGCGCGAAGAGTTTGACGGTGGCGATATTGGTGTAGGCGTCGGTGACTCGGCCCGTCATGGTCGAGCGTGCATCCGCCTGTTCCTCGGCGATGCGTTTCAGGCGCGGCAGGAAGTGGCTGATGAGGGCGATATAGGCGACAACCCACACCAGCATCAGCACCAGCATCGCCCAGTGCTGACTGGCCATCAGCGCGATGATGGAAAAGAAGTAGGCGACGACGTACACCATCACGTCCATGCAGCTGGTGGCGACAGCGCGCACCGCTAGCGCCGTCTGCATCACCTTCGCCGAGACGCGGCCGGAAAATTCGTCCTGATAAAAACTGAGACTCTGCCCCAGCAGGTAGTTGTGCATCCGCCAGCGCACCGCCATCGGCATGTTACCCATAATCATCTGGTTACGCGCGATGGTGCCGATGCCGTTGGCCAGCGGCAGGAAAATGAGGACCACCGCGCCCATCAGCGCCAGCTGTCCGCCTTCTTCCCGCAGGAGGGTGTCGGGCGAGCGCGCGCCGAGCCAGTTAACGATGTCGCCGATGAAGCTGAACAGCAGCACTTCCAGCATGGCGACGGCAATCCCCGCCAGCATGATAATGACGAGCGGCGCATAAAAGCCGCGACAGTAATAACGGATAAAGGCAAACAGCCGCTGCGGCGGTGCCTGCGACCAGTCGGGCGGGAATGGCGCCGTGCGTTGTTCGATTTTGGCAAACATGAAAACCTCGGTGATGAAGAAAGCTGGGGATTATAGCGCGCTGGCCGGTTGGCTCCGGTACAGCACGTCCCGCCAGCCGCCAAGATAACGCAAGGTGAAAACAAACGGCGGCAAATACAGCACCGTGGAGAGTGCCGCCGCGCGCCACGCCACCGCATCCACCGCTGCCTCAACGAAAAACCCCATCGGGCAGAACACCAGCAGCAGCGGCGTCATCAGCAACCATAGCGCGGCGAAGAGTGAATAAACCACCGCCCGCAGCCGCCGTCCGTGTGCCCACAGCGTGCGCGGCGCGACGGCAGCGAAGCCCGCCTCATCCAGCAGGCGAGACAGCAGCGGGTAAGCGGCCAGCACCATCAGCGGGAAAAAACACAGTTGTAAACCCAGGAAGAGCAGTACCCCGTCCGCCACGGGCGCGGCCAGAAACGCGGCAGTATCGGCAAACTGCGCGGCGAATACCGTGTCGCGTATCTCGATATTGAACCAGCCCGGCGTAATGGCAGCGTCATGCAGCGCGCCGCTATGTGCCCGTAGCCAGTCGATAACACCGCCCAGCCAGGCAGGCCGCCATACCAGCGCCCCCTCGCGTAGCCACACGCCGAGAACAAACGTCTCGAACAGCAACAACACCGCCACCAGCGCAAAAGTCAACCGCTGCTCACGGACGGGCAACCGCGCTTCATCCAGACAGCGGCGCAACAAAACATCTACCTGATGCACGGCATAAAACATCAGAGCGGCGAGAACGAGGAAAACCGAGCTGTGTTGCGCGATATTCAGCACCGCATCCTGCCGCAAGGGAAAAGCAAACAGCCATTGCCCGATACAGACGATTGCCGCACACAAGGCGGACTGGCAGAGCACATAAAGAAAAAACGGATGGAAAGGCATGGCAATCTCCTTAGTCTTCATCATCAGAATCTTCATCATCTCTTTCTGGCAAAAACGGGCGGGCAAAGAAATAATACCAGCCGAAGATAAATTTTAGAGAAGTTACCAGCAAGAGGTATCCTACCAATAATTCTCCTACCCTTTTATTCCAGTACCGGATATCCACAATCCAATTATCAGTTGGTAAAGATGATATTGATACAAGATTCATGGCGCTCCCTATCAGGAAAAATAGCAAGGGCAGGAACCAAAAGAATGATTTGAAAAAATCGGCAACACTATCGATATAACGTGGATCAATTTTTACGAAACCTAAATAATCCAGAATGGGCGAAAGCCATAGATAAAAACAGGCGATAAAGACCGGGTGCATGCAGAGCAATATCACATGGAAAAAGAGCTGACTGTCAGCAAAAGGGGACGCGAGAAAAGCCTGATCATCGAGAAATATCTCGGCAAACACCGTATCCCTGCGGTCGATATTAAAAAGCATCTGCCACCGCTCTTTATCCCATGCCCCGGTATGCGCCCGCATCCAGTCGATAATGCCGTCCACCCAAGCAGGGCGCCATATCAAAATGCCGTCCTGCATCCAGACGCTGATAATGAATAATTGGCATAACAGCAAACAGATAATCACCGCCATTGCATACTGCTGCCGCGCCGCAGGCGGTACATAACCATTCAGCGCTATTTCCTGCAAATACGCCTCGCGCTCGTCTTCATCGTCTATTTCCTTTTTGCTATATGCCAGCAAGGCATCGTGCACCGCATTCATCCTGGTAAAAGGATAACGCGCCAGATAATTCAGCAATGGTGGCACGGCGAAGCTGCCGGCACAGAGTAGCAAGAGGATAAAGAATTGAACAAGCAAATAAGCCTGCGGCGATATTCCGGCGAATTGCAGGGAAAACAGATACTCGGCAAGAAAGACGATGCCGACATAAACCAGCATCTGATAGCCGAGATAGGTTTCCATGGTGCGGCCAGGGCCATATTTCCATGTATAAATGTTAGGCGGGTTAATCGGTGGGCGCTTTACGGGGCGCATAAATTTCTCCTTAAATGATGCGATGGTATGAATGGGCGGCATGGATATTTGCTGCATGGTTGTCGTCAATCATAACAACCGGCCCAAGCGGGATAAATGCTGGTTTTCAAAAAGAGGGCAGGGCAGCCGCCAAGCGGGATAAATGCTGGGTTTTCAGGAAGAGGCAGGCGGCTGCCAAGCGGGATAAATGCTGGGTTTTCAGGAAGAGGGCAGGGCAGTCGCCAAGCGGGATATAGCTAATCAGCTTATTTTTTCATACAACATTTACGCCAATCTTTCCGAATTTGCGCAATATTTAGGGAAGATTTGTATGAAGGATTAAGAGCATTGACTATAAATGCTGGTTTTCAGGAAGAGGCGAGGCAGCCGCCAAGCGGGATAAATGCTGGGTTTTCAGGAAGAGGGCAGGGCAGCCACCAAGCGGGATAAATGCTGGGTTTTCAGGAAGGAAGAGGCAGGGCAGCCGCCAAGCGGGATAAATGCTGGGTTTTCAGGAAGAGGGCAGGGCGGCTGCCAAGCGGGGTAAATGCTGGTTTTGAGTGGCTTCAAGCGGGCTAAAACCCGGATTTGCACTTGGTGTCAAGTGTGCGCCTGGTTCTGTTTGGCAAGGGCGGAATGGATCAGCATCTGGCTGCCAAACCAGCCCCAGTAGATGCGGTGGCGGTAGATTTGGCCATCGCGGTGCTGCATGAGTTCGAGGATGTCCACCTGGTTGCCGTCCGGGGTTTGGCGCGGGTATTCCCAGATAAGGATGTCGCCGCCGGTGTAATAGTGGGCATCCCGGTACCAGCGCACCCATTCGTTCGGACGGCGGCGCGCCCCTTCTTCAAGGAAGGCGCGGATTTCCGTCTTGCCGCGCAGGGTGCCGTCGTCGCGCTGCATGATGATGGGCACCAGGGGCGATTCGAGTTCGGCATCATCGTGGTAAAGGGCGATAAGGGCATCGGTGTCGCGGTTTTTGGCAGCGTCGTGCCAGGCGTGGTAGAGGTGTTCTGCGGTATTCATGGGCATTTTCCGGTTGGGGTTATGGGCGGTAGGCCTGCATCAGGCTGTGCGCAAAGGGCGTCCAGAGGACGTGTTTCAGTCCGGCGTCGCTCAGGCGGCGGTTGGTCCAGCTGTTGCAGGTGTGAAAGAGGCTGTAATGGCCGCGCGCGGCGTAGAAGGTGTCGTTGTCGCCGTAGGCGGGCGCAACGACAACAGCGCGGCCTTCGTGCAGGGCAAACTGGTCGCGGATGCTGGCGGCGAGGCGGCGGTAGTGGGCGCGCGGCATGGGGATGGCGATACTGTATTCGTTTTCCCACAGCGTAGGGTAGTAGGTGACGTGGATGATGCTGTCGCCGAGGCCGCTCACGGCGCTGAGGGCGGTGCTGATTTTCAGGTCGCGCCAGTGCGGGGTTTCCACGTAAAAACCGCGATCACCCCAGCCGAAGGCAGCGTAGCTCCAGTCGCTGCTGGCGGCGCGGGTGTCGCCGGGGTTGATGATGGTCGTCCAGTCGAAGGTGTCGTTTTTGAGTGGCAGGGCGAGGTCGGTGTGGACGCCGTTGGTGATGAGGTACACGGTGATGTCGTCCCCCGCTGTGTCTTCCGGGGTGAGGACGACGCTGCCGAGCAGCCACGCGGCGAGCAGGTAGGTGAGCGGCAGGGCAAGGAGGGCGGCAAGGATTTTGGCGAGGCGGCGCATGGTTCAGGGTTCAGGGTGGAAGGGCGCGCACGGGAGGCGTCCTGCACTGTGCATTGGTGGCTCTCTGTCGGAGGGTTATTGTGCCCCGGGATCGGTATTTCGCAGGGTATAGACGTTGAGCAGCAGGCGTTGGCCATCGTCCCTGCCGAAGGGCTGCTGCCAGGCGATGATGGCGTAGCAGCGTTTGGGGGTGGTTTTGCTTTCCCAAGCCATGACGCGGATTTGCGGGTAGGGGTTGGTGTATTTGTCGCTGCGCTGCCAGTTGTCGCCGAGCGCTTTGTCTACGGCGGCGGCGATGGCGTCGTCGCTCAAGCCTTCGTCGGCGACAAGCTGCGTACTGACTGAATTGTTTTGCGCACCGTAGGCGCGGCAGTTGTGGCGGATGCGGAAGGCAGTATTTTGGGTCAGGAAGTAGGCGGGGTTATGGGCACGGTAGTGGGTCGGGTTGACTCCGGGGATGGTGAGGGCACCGAGGTCGGTGGTATCGGACTGGTCGCAGGCGGCAAGCAGCAGGATGGATGCGAGGACGAGGGTTTTGTGCATGGCGGTTTTCCTCAGGGGGCGCGGGTGTAGAGACTTTCAAGCGGGCGATAGCGGCGACCGTCAGCAGCGGTGATGACGTGATCCCAAGCGGCGATGGCGTAGTAGCGCTTCGGTTTTTTCCTGGTCTCCCAAGTCATGACCCAGGTGTCCCAGGTTCCCCGCTCGGCTTTGCCGCGCTGCCAGTTGTCGCCGAGGGTCTTGTCCACAGCGGCAGCGATGGCGTCGTTGCTCACGCCTTCGTCGGCGGCAAGTTGTTGTCCGTCCAGCACGGTTTTGGCGGTGTCTTCGCGCGGCAGGTCGGCGCTCAGGGTAAGGATGGAAACGGATACGCTGATGACGGGGTCATCAAGGTACTGGTAGGGGGCAACGCCGGGGATGGTGAGGGCGGCGAGGTCGGTGGTGTCCGGCTTGTCGCAGGCGGCAAGCAGCAGGGCGGCGATAATGGCTGTGCGGCGAACGCATTTGCCGATAAGGCAATGTTTGTACAGGCTTTCGTTCATGGCATGGGACGCGGTTGGGATAGAAAAATCCCCTCACAGGAGGGGATTTCATGCGGCGGATCCGTTAGTGCGGGCGGATTTCGGTGATGCCGCCCATGTAGGGGATGAGTGCTTCCGGGATGGTGATGCTGCCGTCGGCGTTCTGGTAGTTTTCGAGGATGGCAACGAGGGTGCGGCCAACCGCGAGGCCGCTGCCGTTCAGGGTGTGCACCGGCTGCGGTTTTTTGCTGTCTTTCGGGCGGTAGCGCGCCTGCATCCGCCGTGCCTGGAAGTCGCCGCAGTTGCTGCACGAGCTGATTTCGCGGTATTTGCCCTGCCCCGGCAGCCAGACTTCAAGGTCGTAGGTTTTGGTTGCCGAGAAACCCATATCGCCGGTGCAGAGCAGGACGACGCGGTAGGGCAGGTTGAGTTTTTGCAGGATGGTTTCGGCATTGGCGGTGAGTTTTTCCAGTTCGTCGAAGCTGGTTTCCGGCGCAACGATTTTCACCATTTCCACTTTTTCAAACTGGTGCTGGCGGATCATGCCGCGCGTGTCTTTGCCGTGTGCACCCGCCTCGCTGCGGAAGCACGGGGTCTGCGCAGTGATGTAGAGCGGCAGGTCGGCTTCGTCAAGGACGGTGTCGGCGACGAGGTTGGTGAGGCTGACTTCAGCCGTCGGGATGAGGTAGAAGGAACGCTCGCCAAGGGCGGTTTTAAAGAGGTCTTCTTCGAATTTAGGCAGTTGTCCCGTGCCGAAAAGGGTTTGCGCGTTGGCGAGGTAGGGGACGTACATTTCGGTGTAGCCGTGTTCGCGCGTGTGCGTGTCGAGCATGAACTGGGCGATGGCGCGGTGCAGGCGGGCAAGGCCGTCTTTCAGGACGGTGAAGCGCGCGCCGGCGATTTTGGCGCCGTCGTCGAAGTCGAGGCCGATGTTTTCCAGGTCGGCGTGTTCTTTCGGCGGGAAGTCGAAGACGCGCGGCGTGCCCCAGCGGCGCACTTCGACGTTGTTGTCTTCGTCTTTGCCAACCGGTACGCTCTCGTGCGGCAGGTTGGGGATGCTGGCGAGCAGGGCGTCCAGCGCATTCTGGATGTTCGCATATTCCTGCTCACTGGCTTGTTGCTGACCGTCCAGCGCGCTGACTTCGGCCATGAGCGCTGAGGCATCTTCGCCGTTGCGCTTCGCCTGGCCGATTTGCGCGGAAAGGGCGTTGCGCCGTGCTTGCAATTGTTCGGCGGCGACTTGCGCGGTTTTGCGCGCTTCTTCAAGGCGCTGGTATTCGGCGAGCGGGAATTCGTAGCCACGGGTTTTCAGGCGTTCGGCAATGGCTGCGGCGTCCTGACGCAGGAGTTTGCTGTCTATCATGATGTTTTCCTTTTATTTTGCGGTGAGGTTTTGTTGCTCAACGTGGGCGACGGTGTTGTCGGCGGTGTAGTACACGACCAGGCGGCGGCTGAAGGTGTGTTTGCTGTCGCCGGCGAAGTAGCGGTAGAGGTAGTTGGCACGGTCAGGGTGGAAGGGGTCAACCAGCTGCGGTGTACCGAGGATGCGCTCGACTTCTGCACGCGGCATGCCGCGCTGGATGCGGGCGATATCGGCGTCGGAATAGACGTTGCCCTGGATGACGTCGGTTTTATACAGATACGGGGTGTAGCTGCCGCAGCCACCGAGGGCAAGGGCAAGCAGGCAGAGGGTAGCAAGGCGCATGTGGATTCCTGTGGTTGACAAAG
>CAURDG010000059.1:0-8255 GCA_963523555.1 uncultured Cardiobacterium sp. | reverse complement strand
TAATATTGACCTATTATTTAATATCTGTATGAATAATTAAGTACATTGGCCATATGTTCTCAGGCAGGATAAAGGGCGCCAAGGATACGGGGTTGGCCGCCGGTGGTTGCGGCAAGTGCCAGCGGACGGTGCGCAATGAATTGCGCCGCAAGCCAGGCAAAGCCTGCCGCTTCGAGTGCTTGCGTAGGAATGGGGCAGGGGCTGGTGCGCTCCCCGCGCGTGGCAAGGTGGGCATTGATGCGTTCAACCAGGAAGCGGTTTTTAGCACCGCCACCCGCGAGGATGATGTCGCCCGCATTGGCCGGGATGGCGTCACTGATGCTGCGTGCGGTGAGTTCGAGCAGGGTACGCTGGACGTCGGCAGCGGCTTCGATGCCGAGCAGGTGACGGTGCAGCCAGTCAAGATGGAAGTGGTCGCGGCCACTGCTTTTCGGCGGCGGACGCTGGAAATATGGGTCGGCAAGGAAGCGCGCGAGCAAATCGGGCAGCAGGTTGCCACTGCGCGCCCAGTCACCGTCGGCATCAAAGGGCAGGCCGCGCGTTTCTTGTATCCAGCTGTCCATAAGGCCGTTGCCGGGGCCCGTGTCGTAGCCACTGCTGTTTTCCGGGGCAAGCAGGCTGATGTTGGCGATGCCGCCGATGTTAATAATGATGCCGCGTTCGAGGTTAAGCAGGCCGCGCTGGAAAAGCGGTGCAAGCGGCGCACCTTGGCCACCACTGGCAATGTCGCGGCTGCGGAAATCGGCGATGGTGTCAATGCCGGTCAGTTCGGCAAGGCGGGCAGGGTTTTGTAGCTGGATGGTGTAGGGTGGGTCGTGGTCAGGCGCGTGGCGCAGGGTCTGGCCGTGGGCACCAATAGCGGTGATAGCTGCAGCACTCACGCCGGTTTTTTTGAGCAGGGCGGTAACAGCAGCGGCGCTCGCGGCGGCGTGTTCCCAAGCGGCGACGGCAGCGCGGTGCAGTTCATTGTCGCCAGGCCGGTAGAGGGCATAGAGCGCAGTGCGCAAGGCAGGCGGCATGGGCTGCTCGCAGTGGGCAAGGTAGGTGTAGTGTTCGCCGTCTGCGCGGATAAGGGCGGCATCAATGCCGTCAAGACTGGTGCCCGTCATGAGGCCGATGTAGTAGTTCGTCATGGTTATCGCCGGTTTATAAAAGAAGGGTGGACAATGCCACCCTTCCGGTTTTCTGCCAGATGCCCTTGCGTCAGGATGAGGCTTTGCTGTTTTTGCCACCTGCCTGCGCGGTGGCTTCGTTGCTGGCCCCTCCTTCTTCCTGCAAGGTTTTCAGCATTTCATCGGCTTTGACGTAGCCGGGGATCAGCGCGCCTTTCGGGGTGATGATGGCGGGGGTGCCGTTCACGCCGAACTGATGCCCGAGCTGGTAGTGTTTGCGCACTTTGTCCACCGGGGTTTCGGCAACTTTCCGTCCATTTTCCAGATCATCCAGCAGTTTTGCCTTGTCTTCGCCGCTGAAGACGGTTTCCATCTGCCGTGCGACGCCGCTGTTCATGCCGTTACGCGGGAAGGCGAGGTAGCGCACGGTGATGCCTTTTTCGTTGTACTTGGCGATGTCTTTATGCAGCAGCTGGCAGTAGTGGCAGGAGGTGTCGAAGAAGACAGTGATGGCGTATTTTTCGTCCTTGGCCGGAAAGATGATCATCTCGTCTTTCAGCGCTTCCAGTTTGCCGAGAAGCGGTGCGTTGCTGAGGTCAACCGGCTGGCCTTTGTCGGTCAGTTCCACCAGGCTGCCTTGCAGGTAGTATTTGCCGTCCTCACTAGCGTAGAAGATGCCCTGTTCGGTGACGACGCTGCGCAGGCCTTTCACCGGACTGGCGCTGATTTCCACCTGTTTCAGGCCGAAATCGTGCAGTTTTTTGCTGATGACAGCGTCATCCGCCTGTGCGGCGGCGGCAAGCGTGAGCAGGGTAAGCAGGATGCTTTTTTTCATGGATTGTCCTGTGGTTAGAGAAAGCGGCGGATTATAGCCTGCCATCCATGCGGCGGGATGAGCGTTTTTTTACTGCGCCGCCTCAGCGGCGGGGCGCGGGTGTAAGATGACCGCTTATCGACATTGCGGGAGAGCTTATGAGCGAGACAGTCACCAACAACCGGGGCATGGCCTTTGCCAGCGAGAAAGGAATGGAGACTTGGCATCAAGCGCTGTGTGCATCCATATGATGAACTGGTTTTTCTACGCCTTACTCTCCGCGCTTTTCGCCGCCCTCACCGCCATTTTCGCCAAGGCCGGGCTGTAAGGCATCGACAGCGATTTTGCCACCTTCATCCGCACGGTGATGATCGTCTTCGTGCTTGCCCTCTGGGTCAGCTATCTCGGCAAATGGCAGCCGCTTGCCACCGTCGGCGGCAGACAGTGGCTGTTTCTCGGCCTCTCGGCGGCGGCGACCGGTCTTTCTTGGCTTTTTTATTTCAAAGCGCTGCAACTCGGCCATGCCTCGCATGTCGCGCCGGTGGACAAGCTCTCTGTCGTCTTTGTCGCCTTCTTTGCCGCTGCCTTTCTCGGCGAACGTCTCAGTGCGCGCGAATGGCTGGGCATCACCCTTATCGTCGCCGGCGTTATCTGTATTGCCCTCAAACCCGTCGCGCCACCTTCCCCTCCCTCTCATCCGGAATCTCATCATGAAACCTGAACGCCTGCAAATCCTCATCATCGGTAACGAAATCCTCAGCGGCCGCCGCAGCGATGTCCACTTTGCCAACACCCTCGCCGCCTGCAACGCGCGCGGCTTGCGCCTGCATGCCGTGCACTACCTCGGCGACGACGGCGATGCCCTTATCCGCCACTACCGCCGCGCGCTGGATGCCAACGAAGCCGTGCTCAGTTTTGGCGGCATCGGCGCTACGCCGGATGACCGCACCCGTCAGGCCGTCGCCGCCGCCTGCGACGTGCCGCTGGCCTATCACCCCGAAGGCGACGCCCTGCTGCGCGCCAAATACGGCGAAGACGAATACACCGCCGCGCGGCGCGAACTCATTCATTTCCCGCAGGGCGCCAGCCTCATCCCCAACCCGGTCAACAACATCCCCGGCTTCAGCCTGCGTCACATCCACTGCGTGCCGGGCTTCCCGCAAATGGCTGAACCGATGATGCAGTGGGTACTGGATCACGATTACCGCTACCTCAGCCGCGAGCGCTGCTATCTCGCTCTTGACGTCTTCGCGCCGGAAAGTTGCCTCTCCCCCATCATGCAGATTCTGGAAGCGCGGCACCCGCAAGTGGCCGTTTCCAGCCTGCCGAAACTGCATTTTGAGAGCGAACTCGGCTTCGATGGCAGCCGCGCCGACTGCGAAGCGGCTATCGCCACCGCCCGCCGCCTGCTGGATGAAGCGGAGATGCAGTGGCAGGAACGTGAATAATGTGCGCATTTATCGTCAAGGCCCCCATATCTCTGCTGCCCACCACCACACAATAGGAAGGAATCGCCAAACTCGCTGTTATGGGTGACTGCGGCATCCCGCATTGACCGCTAGCAAGGCAGCGGACCCCATAAACCTGCGGAATGTCGGGATGGCAGGCGATTAGTAACCGGAGCGGTGCGGTATAATCCCGGCCAAGCTGCCACGCGTAGGAGACACCATGAGTACCATTATTGACAAACACTACCTCTTCGCCGCCATGAGCGATGCGGATCGTGTCCGCCTGACCCATCGCAAAAACCGTCGTCATTACCACGCGGGCAGCATGATTTTCACCCGCAACCAGGCGACCACCGACTTCTTCCTCGTCCTCTCCGGCACCGTGCGCCTCTATTTCTCTGCGCCGGACGGCAAAGAAAAAACTGTTCGTCTCTTCCGGCGCGGGCAGAGTTTCGGTGAAGCGCTGATGTTCATGCGCCATGACACCTACCCGGCAAACGCGGTCGCCACCGAAGACACCGAACTGCTGGTCATCAACAACCGTGAATTCCGCGAAATTCTCCTTGGCAACAACGAGCTGTGCCTGGCCATCATGGGTACCCTTGCCGAATACGTGCAAACCCTGAGCGGGCAAATCGAAATGCTGAGTGTCTTTGATGCGCGCACCCGCCTTCTGCACTACCTGCGCGAGCACTTGCAGGGCGAGCGGAAAAACGGCGTGCTGTACCCGCTCAATATCAATAAAAAAGACCTCGCCGAATACCTTGCCATCCGGGCCGAAACCCTGTCGCGCCTGCTTAAACAGTTCGAACAGGAGCGCGTCCTCATTTGGGACCAACGCGGCGTAACCGTGTATGACTGGGCAAAATTGCAGGAAGTCTGAAGCCTGAAGTCCGCCAAGCGGCGCAAATACTGGGCCCGCCAAGCGGCGTAAACACTGGGGCCGTCAAGCGGCGTAAATACTGGGCCCGCCAAGCGGGATAAACACTGGGCCCGCCAAGCGGCATCAACACTGGGCCCGCCAAGCGGCGTAAACACTGGGCCCGCCAAGCGGCGTAAACACTGGGCCCGCCAAGCGGCATCAACACTGGGCCCGTCAAGCGGCATCAACACTGGCCCCGCCAAGCGGCGTCAATACGGGATGCTTCGTCAGATAAGGCATCAGCCCTTTGGCTGGCGGTGCGAACGGATAAGGGCGACGGCGTGATACGGCAGGTCGGGACGGTGTTCAACGATGGCCTGTTTTTCGGCGGCGAGTTGCACGAGGTGGGCAGTCGCGGGGGCGGCAGGGTCGCGCAGGATGAGGCGTTCCGGATGGCGGCGCAGCAGGACACGCGTCGCTTCGCCGATGCCGGGTTTGATGAGATTGTCGTTGCTGATGCCGTAGCGGGCGCGGATGTCGGCGAGCAGGTGCTGCGCGGTTATGGCAGCCTGTGCCGTGTTGGCAGGGGCGGCGCTGGGCAGCTCGCCGTCGGCCAGTGTGCTGATGCGGTCGGCGAAGGTTTGTGAGAGATCATGCGGCGCGAGATCGCGGTAATAAACACAGCCGTGGTAGTCGTCCGCAGCAATTTGTTCGTTCAGGATGCTGCGGCTGATAAGGCCGCTGATGGTGGCGTTCAGGAGGGCGGACGGGATGAGGTAGTCGTCGGCGGTGGCAGCGCAGGCGGCCGTGCCGGAGAGGTCGGCGAGGACGTAGAGGCCGCTGTCGATGTTCGTCCCCGCTTGCGCGTTGTAAGCGGCGATGAAGCGGTGCAATTCGCGGGCAATGACGCCTTTGCCCGTCCAGCCGTCGATGAAAACGAGGTCGGTGTCAGCGTGGTGGGCGAGGATGTGGCGCAGGGCGTTCCCGTCGATGCCGCGATCGCGGATGATCGAGATGCTGTAATGGGCGACGGGTGCGCCATAGTGGCGGCTAAGGATGGCGCGCAGGATAACGCCGACCGGCGTACCGGCGCGCGCCAGCGAGACGAGCGCGGGCGGGCGGTGGTGCCGCGCGGCGATATTGGCGGCAAGCTGGCGGCAGTCAGCGGCCATGCGCGCTTCGTTCTGCGCGCAGGCGACGCGAAAGAGGTCAAGGTAGCGCGCGCTGGGCGGATATTCGGGCGAGAGCATTTCACTGTAATGCTTTTGCCCGCTCTGGATGAGCGCTTCTTTGGCGGCCGTGTCGGCGATGGGCGCCAGCTGGATGGGTTTCAGCAGAAAGGTCACTTGTTCGGCGCGGTAGCTGCCGTGGAAGGGGATGTTCATAGTTGGCGGACAATTTGGCTGGCGGAAGGGGCAAGAAGGTAGTCGCAGAGGCGCATATAGGGCAGGTCGCTGCTGCTGTCGCCCATGCCGATGCTAACCAGTGCCGAATGGTCGGCGCGGTACTTGGCGAGCAGATGAGCGACGGCGTGCGCCTTATCGAGCCAGGCGGGGAGAACGGCGAGGTTGTTGCCGTTCTGGTGCAGACGGTAGGCATCGCCCAAATGTGGACGCAGGCGCCCGGCGGCATCATCGAGCGGAGCAAGGTCGGCTGTCGTGCTTTTCATGAGCAGATAAAAGGGAATGTCGTAATCGCGGATGAGGCGGGTGTTAAGCGCGGCTGTCGCCGGCAGGTACGCGGCAAGGGCTTCAAGTCCGGCGACACTTTGGGCGGCATTGGCACGGCTCTGCGCCAGCCAGGCGGGATCGGCGCTACCATCCGGCAGGAGGATGACGCCGCCGTGGTTGATGACGGCATGGGCGGTGAAAGGAATACGCACGCGGCGGTAGGCATCAAGATTGCGCGCGGTAACAGGAATCATCGTCGCGTGCGCCTGCCAGTGCGCCAGCAACGCCTGCTGACACGGCGAAGCGTAGGAAATCGGTGCGCCGTCTTTGAGATAGGCGAGCGGCACATGCGCAGGCGTCGGCGCTGCCTTGCGCGCGCTGGTGAAAAGGGTGTCGTCGAGATCGGTGAAGAGAAGGAGCATGGCCAAGAAACGCTGAATTTGTGCCATTGTATAGTTGTTTCCAATAAGGACGAGACAAGGCAGTCCCGGAAAAAGCAGGCGCGGCATCCCTGGGGCACAGCGTAAAATACCCGCGCATTCACACCCATCCACCCGCTCATGAAAAAACCCCACATCGCCATCCTCCTCCTCGTCGCCTTCGCCGCCCTGATCGCCCTCTTCGCGAGCGGCCTCGGCCACAACCCGCAAGAACTGCCCTCCGTCACCACCGGCAAACCATTACCTGCCTTCGACCTGCCCGCTCTTGACGACAGCCGCCGCTACACCAATGCCGACCTGCCGCAGGACACGCCCTACCTCATCAACATCTGGGGCAGCTGGTGCCCCGCCTGCCGCGTCGAACACCCCTACCTCATCGAACGCTCCGCGCAAATCCCCATCATCGGCGTCAACTGGCCGGCGGATAACAAAAACGAAATCGCCGACGCCACCGCCATGCTGACAACAAGCGGCAACCCCTACCGCCTGAACCTGCGCGACCCGGACGGCTCCCTCATCACCGACCTTGGTGTCTATGGCGCCCCAGAAACCTACCTCATCGGCCGCGACGGCACCATCCGCTACCGCCACGCCGGCCCGCTCACCCCGCAAGACTGGGCAACCCATTTCCAGCCGCTGCTCGACTAAACCACACAAGGAGAACCCCCGTGTATAAAACCCTCTGCCTCGCCCTCCTCCTCGCCTGCACCCTGCCGCTTCACGCCGCCCTGAGCGACGCGCCAGAGTTTACCCAGCCGGGCGACAACGCGCGCTACCAGGCGCTCATCAAAAAAACCCGCTGTCCCACCTGTCAGAACAGCGACATCGCCGAATCGAACGCGCCGCTCGCCCGCCAGCTGCGCGAACAAATCGCGCGGCAAATCCAGGAAGGCCGCAGCGATAGCGAAATCGCCGCCTGGCTGCAAGCGCGCTACGGCGACTTCGTCACCTACGACCCGCCGTTGAAAAGCCAAACCCTCACCCTGTGGCTCGCGCCATTTGCAGCAATGCTCGCCGCTATCGCCTGGTGGTGGCGCGCGCGCCGCCGTCCTCCCGCCGCCTGCCGCTTGAGCGACACCGAAAAACGCGAATTACAGCAATGGGTCGCTGAAACAGAAAAAAACTGACCCACGCCCAAGCCACCCCAGGAGAACCCCATGCACAAAACCCTCTGCCTCGCCCTCCTTCTCGCTGCAACTGCTCATGCCCTGGCCGCAGATGACTCAGCCCGCAACTCAGGCGCCGACTCCACCCAGCAGGCAAAACCTGCCGACAGCGAGGAAATCCAAGCACTCGCCGCCCTCGCCGATCTGCAACAACGCGCAGCGGCAGGCGACGCCACCGCGCAATTCGAATTCGGTATTCTCTACTACTACGGTCAAGGTGTCGCGCAAGACTACGGCCAAGCGCGTGTGTGGTGGGAAAAGGCTGCCGCCCAAGGCGATGCCAAAGCCCAATTCAACCTCGGCGTCCTCTACAGCAAAGGCCGGGGTGTGGCACAGGACTACGGACAAGCACGCGCGTGGTGGGAAAAAGCCGCCGCCCAAGGTGATGCTGATGCCCAACACAATCTCGGCATTCTTTACGACAATGGCTGGGGCATAGCGCAGGACTACGGCCAAGCGCGTGCCTGGTACGAAAAATCTGCTGCCCAAGGCAATGCCATCGCTCAATACAATCTAGGCGATCTTTACTATAAGGGGCTAGGTGTGCCACAAGACTATGCCAAGGCGCGAGAATGGACTGAAAAATCCGCTATTCAGGGTCATGCCGCAGCGCAATTCAACCTCGGCTTCCTCTACGAAAACGGACAGGGCATAACGCAAGACTACGCCCAAGCGCGTGCGTGGTACAAAAAAGCCGCCGCCCAAGGTGATGCCAATGCCCAAGACAACCTCGGTGTCCTCTA
>CAURDG010000058.1:0-8273 GCA_963523555.1 uncultured Cardiobacterium sp. | reverse complement strand
AATATTGGCGTAAATGTTGTATGAAAAAATAAGCTGATTAGCTATATCCCGCTTGCGGCGAACCCAGCATTTATCCCGCTTGACGGCGAACCCAGCGTTTATCTCGCTTGGCGGCGAGCCCAGCATTTATCTCGCTTGGCGGCTAACCCAGCGTTTACCTCGCTTGGCGGCGAGCCCAGCATTTATCTCGCTTGGCGGCTAACCCAGTGTTTGCCTCGCTTGACGACGAGCCCAGGTTTTATCTCGCTTGGCAGTAAACCCAGTGTTTGCCTCGCTTGGCGGTGTTTTTCTCCCGGCATACGGGCGAGCGGAATAAGAGCAGCCCTCAGCCCCGTCGTCCCGCGTAATTCATCAGCAGCATTCCGGAGACAACCATGACCCCGCCTGCAAGCAGCGAGACATGCAGCGGTTCGTGCAGCCACAGTGCGGCGATGCCGATTCCAAAGACGGGCACAAGCGCCATGTATGCCGAGGCAGTGCCGACTCCGAGGTGGCGGATGCCATCGAAATACCACAGGTAGCAGAGCATGGTTGCACCCACTGCCATTGCCACGAGGATACCCCAGGTTGGCATGGGTATGCGCCAGACGTCCTGCCAGAAGGTATCACCGTCAAAGACAAGTGCCAGGGCAAACAGCATGAGTGCACCGATGAGGACGGTTACGGTGGTGGTGGTCAGCGGGCTGATGCCGCGCAAAAGGATGCGACCAATGAGGGCGTAACCCGTCCAGCAGAGGACAGTGGTTAGAAGCAGGTATTCACCAGTGCCAACACCGCCTGCGAAGACCGCAAGCGGGTAACCTCGCGTGATGGCAGTCAGCGCACCCAGTACGGCAAGCGCCATGCCGCAGCAGATGCCGCCATTGAGCTTTTCTTTGAACAACCATGCCGCAAGCAGCAGGGACGGCACCGGATTGAGGGCAACGATGGTCGCCGCTTTGCCCGCTGGAACATGTTTCAGCGCCAGCATGAAGAAAATGGCGTAGGCGCAAATGCCACAGGCCGCTGCTGCCATGAGCCCCAGCCATTGCCGTATGTGCAGCGCCCTGAGCGGCCCCCGTCCTTCCCTGATGAGCAGCCAGAGGGTAAGCGGCACGGCTGCAAGCAGGAACCGCAACGCGGCGGCGGTGAGAGGCGGCAGGGTTTGCACAACGATTCTGCCCCAAGACCAGTTCGCCCCCCACAGCAATGCCATCGCGACGAGTTGCGCGTGGTAACGGGTATTGGCGGGCATCATGGGTAGTAGTGCGCCAGCTGCGTCAGCGCACCTGACCAGGCGCGGTTAACGATGGATTCTGAAAGGTAATGGGCAAGGAGAGTGAGGGTTTTCATGAGCGTTCTTGGTGCAAATCTGGCGCGCAGCATACAGCCCCATGCATCCGGCGAACAGTACGCACATCCGCGCAAGCCATCTGCCCCAAGAAAAGCATCGGTACCCGCCCATCGCAATAACTAAAGAATATCCGCTATAGCTAATCAACTTATTTTTTCATACGACATTTACGCCAATTCTTCCGCATTTGCGCAATATTCAGGGAAGATTTGTATGAAGGATTAAGAGCATTGGCTATATATTTACAGTGAAAAATCACATTTTGGCAAGAAATATATGGTGGGAATTGAGGGTAATAATTTCCATCTAAGGCACCAAATCAGGCAGATTTTGAGGAAAACCTGTTGTTCTTCAAAGAATTTACTCTACCAGTTCAAAACTTTTGACTTGGCTTTTCACTATATTCGCTATGGTTTTGTATGACCCTGCATACTTTTCAGGCCTCCACTGAAGAAGTAATGGCGGTCAGTTGATGTGAAACCCTGCTGTTTCGGTTCTTTATTCTCGTTACCAAGGAATTTTAGAGAGACGAGGATACCCACCGGATACAATCTTTTATCTGCCTTGCTTCGGCATCAGCCAGGGAGATAACAAGGTCAGTAAGTTGTTTAAGCACTGCTACATCGGCTTTCGCACCTGCAACACAGACAGCAATACTGGTAAATTCCAGGGCTTTGATGATAGGAACCGTAGCGTTGTAAACGAATGGGTCGTTAGGTATTCCATTGATGAAGATAAAAAGGATGGGTTTGTAGTCGCTTCGCTGTGCTTTGTTTGCAGCAATCCGATCGCGTCTAACCGCTTGCACGACACACTCAAGCGCGGCCCCGAGGCAGCTTGCTCCGCCGCTGGTGAATGTTGGTACGACAACGTCCATAAGCGGTGTTGGCGGCAATACTTCTTTGGCATGGGTGTTGTAGGTGATGATGCTTAGATAAACGCTTTCCAACGCATATGGATCTTGACGCATGGCTGAAATCAATACTTGTACACAGGAGCGGAGTGCTTCGATTGCTTCGCGCATGGAGCCGGAGGTATCGACACAGATATAGATGGGTAAGCGTCGCATGGATGTGCCTTTTTGCTGGTTATTTATTGCCATACGCTTTTGAGATGGCGTCCAGTTCTTTCAGCATTTTTTCGGCGGGGGCGAAGTTTTGGGCTGCGGATTTTTCCAACCATTCACGCTGTTTGTCGAAGTCGCGCGGGACACCCTTGCCAAGTCCGTAAGCTATGGCGATGTTGTATTGGGCGAAGGCCTCGTTTTGTGCCGCTGCTTTTTTAAACCATTCCAGCGCTTTTTTGTCGTCATGCGGAACGCCATTTTTACCGTAGGTGTATAGAAGACCCATGCCGGTTTGCGCAGGTGGGAAGCCCTGTTTTGCTGCCTTCTCCCACCATTCGCGGGCTTTGCTGTCATCCCTTTCTATGCCTCTACCCTGGGCATACAAGAGGCCGAGTAGGTATTGGGCTGTAGCATGATTTTGTGCAGCGGCCTTCTCGTACCATTCTCGTGCTTTGTCGTAGTCCTGGGATACACCACCACCTTCTTTGTAAAGCGTACCAAGGGTGGTTTGTGCTCTGGCATCACCTGCCTGTGCCGCAGCTTGTATTTGCTGCAATTCGTCTTTTAGTTGCTTGCTCAGTGCAGGTGTGGGGGTTTCTGTTATTGGTGCTTCTTGGATGGCTGGGGTGCAGGCAGCAAGACTCAGGGTAAGGATGAGGATGACTTTTTCCATAATATTTCCCGTGTTTGTCCTGTTATTCGCCCTGTGCGCAAGCGATGGGTGTGCGCTGATGCAGGGTGGTGAGGCGGGCAGTGAGGTAGCGCAGCAGGATGCCGTAGGCGGGCAGGAAGAAGAGGCCGCAGATGGCAATTTTCCAGCCGTAGTCCACCAGGGCGATTTCCTGCCAGTGCACCGCCATGTAGGGATCGGTGCTGCGGTAGAAGGCGATACCGAAGAAGGCGATGGTGTCGATGGCGTTGCCGACGATGGCGGAGGCGGTCGGCGCCACCCACCACAGGCGCATTTGCCGCAGGCGGTTAAAAACGGTGATGTCCAGCAGTTGGCCGATGAGGTAGGCGGAGAGGCTGGCGATGACGATGCGGCCAACGAAGCTGTTGTAAGCGGTGAGCGCTGCGAGGCCGGTGTAGGCGCCGTCATGGAAGAGGACGGAGACAAGGTAGGAAAGCGCGAGCGCCGGCATGGTCGCATAGAAGATGATGCGCCGTGCGAGGGGCGCACCGAAGATGCGCACGGTAAGGTCGGTGGTGAGGAAGATGAAGGGGTAGGTGAAGGCGCCCCAGGTGGTTTTCAGGCCGAAGATATCAAAGGGCAGTTGCACGAGGTAGTTGCTGGCGACGATGACGACGTTGTGCCAGAAGGCAAGCCAGATAAGGGCGTGATGGCGCTGGGCGGCGGTGAAGGTATAAGTGATGTTGTGCATATGGGGTTCCGGTGGGGTGGTGAGAATGGGGGTGGCTTTTGGGGCGCAAGGTTCCGCTGACGCGGGATACCCTCACCCCAACCTCTCTCCCACAAGCGGGCGAGAGGCTTTGGGTTATGCCGTCAGCGGGCGGTTCAGAAGGCGGGCAGCGGCGTGTTCGGCGTAGCGGGTGCCGGGCCGGCCGTAGTTGGCGTAGGGGTGGATGGCGATGCCGCCGCGCGGGGTGTAGGCGCCATAGACTTCGATGTATTTCGGCTGCATCAGGCGGATGAGGTCTTTCATGATGATGTTGACGCAGTCTTCGTGGAAGTCGCCGTGGTTGCGGAAGCTGAAAAGGTAGAGTTTCAGCGATTTGCTTTCGACCAGCAGGGTATCGGGGATGTAGGCGATGTGGATGGCGGCGAAGTCGGGCTGGCCGGTAATGGGGCAGAGGCTGGTGAATTCCGGGCAGTGCAGGGTGACGAGGTAGTCGTTGCCGGGGTGTTTGTTGGGGAAGGCTTCGAGGATGTCCGGCGTGTAGTCGGACGGGATGGCGGCGTTTTTGTCGCCAAGCAGGGTAAGGTTTGTCATGGGTTTCCTAGTTTTTTTATGTGGGATGGGTTGCGAACCACAGGGGCGCTTTCGCGCCCCGCTTGGGGTTTACGGACGCAGAAGGTCGTTGATACCGGTCTTGCTGCGTGTTTTTTCATCGACCTGTTTGATGATGACGGCGCAGGCGAGGCTGTGGCTGCCGTCAGCGGCGGGCAGGCTGCCGGGGACGACCACGGAACCGGCCGGGACGCGGCCATAGCTGATTTCGCCAGTCATGCGGTTGTAGATTTTGGTGGACTGGCCGATGAAGACGCCCATCGAGATGACCGAGCCTTTTTCGACGACGACACCTTCTACGATTTCGGAACGTGCGCCGATGAAGCAGTTGTCTTCAATGATGGTTGGCGCGGCTTGCAGCGGTTCAAGGACGCCACCGATGCCGACGCCGCCGGAGAGGTGCACGTTTTTGCCGATTTGCGCGCAGGAGCCGACGGTGACCCAGGTATCAACCATCGTGCCTTCACCCACGTAGGCACCGATGTTGACGTAAGACGGCATGAGGACGACGCCTTTGCCCAAATAGCTACCGCGTCGGGCGACAGCGGGCGGAACGACGCGCACGCCTTCGGCCTGGAAGCGGGCGGCGTCGTGGTGCGCGAAGCGGCTTTCCACTTTATCGAAGTAGCGGGTGTAGCCATGGTCAACAGGGACGTTGTCATAGACGCGGAAGGAGAGCAGCACGGCTTTTTTCAGCCATTCGTTCACCTGCCAGCCACCCGCTGGCAGCGGCTCGGCGACGCGCAGTTCGCCGCGTTGCAGGGCGTCCAGTACTTCGTTAATGGCGGCAAGCAGGGCGGGTTCGGCATTGGCCGGGGTGATGTCGGCGCGGCGCTCGAAAGCAGCCTCAATGGTGTGTTGCAGGGTCATGGGTTTCCTTGGTTTTAGTCGTGGTAAGGTCGGGCATTATAGCGATGCCTTGTTCATATCGCGCTGGATTGGCGAGGCCAGTGTTTATCCCACTTGACGGCTTTCATTCCCCGTCTTTGATTTCTTTCTGCCATTTGTCGGTGAGGCGTTTGCCTTCTTTGGCGGCGCCGAAGCGGTCAATGAAGTCGATATCGATCAGTTGCAGTTCGGCTGCCGGGATCATTTGCGGCGGGGCTTTGGCGTGGCGGTTGGTCGGCAGTTGGTAGTAGTTTGTTTCGCGCCAGGCGAGTTCTTGCGCTTCAACACCGAGTGCCCAGTCCACGAATTTCACCGCGTTGTCACGGTTGCGCGCGCCTTTGATGACGCTTACCGCACCCAGGCCGTAGCCCACGCCTTCGCAGGGGAGGATACCAGCGACCGGCGCGCCGCGTTCTTTTTCGTGCATGTAGTTGTGCAGGAAACCGATATCCACGGCGACTTCTCCGGTTGCGAGGCTTTTGGTCGCAAGTCCGCTTTTGACGTATTCGGCGATGTTCGGGCGCAGGGCTTTGAGGTAGGCAAAGGCCTCGTCTTCACCCCACAGGGTGATGAGGGTAGCAAGGGTGGTGTAGCCGGTGCCGGTGGTGCGCGGATCGGCGTACTGGATGAGGTGTTTGTATTTGGGGTCTTTCAGGTCGGCGAAGCATTTGGGGGGCTCGATGCCGAGTTCGGCCAGTTTTTTGGTATTGACACCGATGCCGAAGGGCATGAGGTAGATAAGGGAGAGATGGCGTCCGTGCGGTTGTTCGGCGAGTTTCTGGAACTGCGGCAGGATGTCGGCCTGCCTGGGCGAGGTCACGCTTAAATCGAGGAGGTCTTCGTCGGCGGCTTGCAGGTGCGGCTCGACGGTGCCGCCGTACCACACGTCCGCCTGCGGGTTGTCTTTTTCGCTTTTGATTTTGCCGAGGATGGTGCCGGTGCTTTGCCGGATGAACTGGGTTTCCACGCCGTATTCAGCGGCAAAGCGTTTGGCTGCTTTTTCGCAGACTTCGTTCTGCATGCTGCAATAGATGGTGAGGCGTCCGGCAGCTTCTGCAGCGGGCAGGGCAGCGACGAGAGCCAGGGCGAGGAGGGTGTGTTTCATGGAGGTTTTCCTGTGTTTGGATGAAGGCTTGGCAATGTTATACGGATTCGCCGCTTTCTAATTATCAGCTAATTTTCGCTTTAGGGCTTTCCGCTACAATCGGTATTTTCTCACGGACTTTTAGAGAGGGTCATTATGCTGCGTCAGCAATCCGGTCGCGTTTCCTTGAAGTTTTTGTTCTTCCTGCTCGTGTTAGGCGCGGGCGGTTTTTGGTATTGGCAGGCGAGCCACAAACCCGTCGATGACAGCGGCGGTATCAAGTACATCACCGCCCCGGTTGCGAAGGGCGATATTGCCCACACGGTGCTGGCCAGCGGTTCGTTGCAGCCGCTGAAATCGGTCAAGGTCGGCGCGCAGGTATCCGGCGAGATCAGCGCGCTTTATGTGCAGATTGGCGATCAGTTGAAGCAGGGGGATCCGGTCGCGGAGATTGATGCCAGCACGCAGCAGAACACGCGCGACAGCGCCGCCGCTTCGCTCGCTTCCAGCAAGGCCGCGCTGACTTCGGCGCAGGCGAAGTTGCGCGAGGCGCAGCAGAATTTCAGCCGCCAGCAGTCGCTGGTGAAGAAGGGCGCGGCAGCGCAGGAAACGCTGGATGCGGCGCAGGCGACGTTGAAAGCGGCGCAGAGCAGCGTTGAGCAGGCGAAAGCGGATATCCGCCGCAACCAGTTGGAACTCGACAATGCCGGATTGCGCCTCGGTTATACGAATGTGACGGCGCCGATGGATGGCGTGGTGATTTCGGTCGCGGTCGAGAAGGGACAGACGGTGAACGCGGTGCAGGACAGTCCGACGCTGGCCACCATCGCCCAGACGAAGACGATGACGGTCGAAGCGGAAATCGCCGAAGCCGATGTCGGCGAGCTAAAACCCGGTATGAATGCCTATTTCACCCTGCTCGGCAGCGACAAGACCCGCTACGAGGGCAAATTGAAGAGTATCGACCCCGCCCCGCTCGCCACCTCGAAAAACACCACCACCGCCACCGCTGGTAGCAGCGATACCGCCGTCTATTACTACGGCAAGATGGATGTGCCCAATCCCGACGGCAAACTGCGCATCGGCATGACTGCAAACATGGTCATTGCCGTGGAAGAAGCGAAAGGCGTACTCACCATCCCGATGACGGCGCTGCAAACCAACGCCCAGGGTGAGGACGAAGTGCAGGTGATGATTGGCGGCAAGCCGCAGCCGCGCGTGGTGAAACTCGGCATCAACGACGGCGTCAACACAGAAATAAAAGAAGGGCTGAAAGAAGGCGAAGAAGTCGTCATCAGCTCAGGCAGCGGCGAAGGCAGCATCCCGATGGGACCGGGAGGCCCGTTCTAATGGCAGAACCACTTATCCGCATCAAGAACCTCTACCGCCGCTTCAAGAGCGGGGAAGGGGAGGTGACCATCCTCAACGATCTCAACCTGGAAATCGAAGCGGGGGAAATGGTCGCCATCATCGGCCAGTCGGGGTCGGGCAAATCCACCCTGATGAACATCCTCGGCTGCCTCGACCGCCCCAGCGCTGGCGAGTATTACATCAACGGCAAAAACGCCACTGACCTCAGCCCGCAGGAACGCGCCGCGCTCAGGCGCGAATACATCGGCTTCATCTTCCAGCGCTACCACTTGCTCGCCGACCTCAAAGCCTGGGAAAACGTCGCCATCCCCGCCATCTATGCCGGCACGGACAGCGAAGCGCGGGAAAAACGTGCCAAAGCGCTGCTCACCCGCCTCGGTCTCGGCGAACGCACCGAACACAAACCCGGCCAACTCTCCGGCGGCCAGCAACAGCGCGTCTCCATCGCCCGTGCGCTCATGAACGGCGGACAAATCATCTTCGCCGACGAACCCACCGGCGCGCTTGACAGCCACAGCGGCGAAGAAGTGATGAAAATCCTCGGCGAACTGCACGCCGAAG
>CAURDG010000057.1:0-8311 GCA_963523555.1 uncultured Cardiobacterium sp. | reverse complement strand
TTGCCGCAGACGTACGCTGCCGTGAATCACAAGTATCAGCCGATTGATACGAATTATCCCGTCCCGGCTGAAAACGTCCTCTGGGTTGCCGCCGATGCCCCGGCTGGCGGTGATGGCAGTCGCGACAAGCCGCTCGATTCTATCCGCACCGCCGTGCAGCGGGCGACGGATGGCACGACCATCATCCTGAAAAGCGGGGCATACCGTGAACCGCATTTTTTTGTGACCAAGAACCACATCACCCTGCAAGCGGAGCCGCATGGTAATGTCTGGCTAAAAGGCAGCACCGTCGTTCCTGCCGAGCGCTTTGAGAAGGAGGGCAATCTCTGGAAGGTGACGGGAGATTTCCAGAATTTCTGCCACGTCTGCACACTGTCCGCAGAGCCGGCGCTTGCCAAAATGTCGGCTTATCCGGAGCAGGTCTTCATCAACGACGAGCCGCTGCGCCAGGTGCTCAGCAAGGATGAAGTGACGACAGGGACGTTTTATGTGGAAGACAAGACGCCAACCACGCTGAAAGACCCGAAGAATAACCGCGCCGGTTATAACGTCGGCGAGCAGGACGAGATTACCTATTATCTTGGCAGCGATCCCACTTCCGGCACGGTGGAAATCAGTGAGCGCAGCCGTGCTTTTAGCGCTGGCGGGGGCAAGCACCACTTCACCATGCGCGGCATCAATGTCTCGCAGTTCTCGCCGAATCATGTCTGGAATTTCAAGGACCCGCGCTTGGATCTGATGAGCGGCCCGGCAGCGGTGGTGATTGCCAGTGGCAATTCGCTGGTGGAAAACGGCATCTTCGCGCAGAACACCAGTTCCGGCCTTGCCATCATTGAGAATAACGGCTCGCGTGTGGCAGGCAACCGCTTTATTGATAACGGCGGCGCGGGCACTGGCGGCAACTATGCGCACAATGTCATCTTTGAAAACAACTACTTCGCCAATAACAACCTTGACGGTTACCCGACCAACGGCACCATCTGCCAGGCTTACTGCGGCTTCGCCCACCTGAAAATCACCCATGTCGTGAACACGGTTTTCCGCAACAACATCATTGACGACAGCATGCGTCCGCCCACGACCGATCCCGCCAACCGCAACGACCAGTTACCCGGCTTCTGGTGCGATGAAGGCTGCATCGACGCGAAAATCACCAATAACTTCTTCACCAACGTGCCGCTGGCTATCTTCTACGAAGTTTCCGATCGCGGCATCATCGCCTCGAACATCATCGAAAACGGCGCGGTTGGCATCTCGCTTTCCGGTTCCAGCAACACCCGCGTGTACAACAACACGATCTCGCGCACCTTCCACCCCATCCGTCTGCGCGAAGACGACCGTCTCGGCGGCTGCAACCAGTTCAGACACGGCAAATGCGAAATCGAAGAAAAATGGTCGAAAGGCAAAAATCTCAGCTGGGCGCAAACCGGCACGGAAATCTACAACAACATCCTCTCCTCGCGCGCCTTCCAGCCGCAGGATAGCGGCGGCCCGCACTACGCCTACCCGCTGCGCACCGTCGGTGGCATAGATCAGGATGGGCAGCGCAAAACCTTCACCAACGATATGTTTAAAGGGTTGGACTACAACGCCTATTACCGCAGCAGCCTGCAAAATGAGCCCTACGTCATCACCTGGGATCTGCCCGAAGTGGACAACCCGCTCAACCTGCTCTTTGTGCGCACCGCCGACCTTGCCGCACACAGCAAAGTGAACAAAAAAATCAACGGACTGGAACGCCACGCGCTTGATCTTTTCGGCAGCCGCGCAGAAAACCCCTTTTTCGTGCATGAAGCCGAAGGCAATGATGCCTACAAACAAAGCAACTACCACCTGCGCGCCGACAGCCCGGCCAAAGGCAGCGGTAAAGCCCTGCCACTCGACATCGCCCGCGCCATTGATCCCAGCGGCAGCATCAAATCGGGCGTAGCAGTGGATAGAGGCGCACTGATGAACATCATGATGGATGCCACCGGCGGTGCTTCTGCTGCCGAACGCACTACCGCAGCCAACCTGCGCAAAGAGCGCGCTGTGCCGACTGCTGCACGGCAGCCCTCACAAAGCACCACCACTACTGATAGCGGCGCATATGGCTATGTAGCTAGCGACAATAGCAACAGCTATCAGGCATCCTCCCATGAACAGGAAAGCAGTGCGAATGGCAGCGTCAGCGGACAAAACTTGGCCATTACTGGCGATAATCACAATGCCTCTGCCGCTGTAACGGGAACACGCGGCATCCCGGGTGTGCTGGCCGACAAAAAATCGCTGAAATATGACCGCATTCGTCCGTACAGCGAAGGCATGGCTGCGGTGGAGAAAAACGGCCGCTGGGGCTTCATTGATCAAAAAGGACGGGAGATTGTCAGGCCGCAGTATCAGGACGTGCTGCCCTATGACGAGTCTCGCGCGGCGGTGAAAAAAGGCAACCAGTGGGGCTTCATTGACAAACGCGGCAAAGAAACCGTCAAACCGCAGTACGACACCGTCTGGTCATACAAAGATGGCCGCGCTACCGTGCAAAAAGACGGCAAACGCCACGCGCTGGATATTAACGGCAACCCCATCGACACCCCCTGAAAATCGTTAAAGACCTCAGCCTGCCTGAAATCTTGCCCGGCGGGCTATCGTCGTTAACACAACCGCAGACGTGTACACCACGGCTGCATTCATCAAAATCGTAACTCGGGAGCAATCCATGAAAGGTCGTCTATTATTTCGACGTGTTCTACTAGCCATGACGCTGATATTGACAGCATCACAGGTAGCGCATGCCCGGCTAAATCACCAGTACCAGGCAGCGGATACCAATTACCCCGTCCCCGCACAAAACGTCTTGTGGGTCGCGCCAAGCGAGAATCCCAATCCCTGGCGACCGAAAGGGAAGGGAACGCGTAACGAACCATTCGACTCCATCAAGGCAGCCATATCCAGAGCTAGTGATGGCACAACCATTATTCTGAAAAGCGGTATCTATCGCGAGCCGCACTTCTTCATCACCAAAAACAACATCACCCTGCAAGCCGAGCCGCATGGTGAAGTGTGGCTGAAAGGCAGCAGGGTTGTGCCCAGCAAAAATTGGCAAAAAGAAGGGAACGTCTGGAAAGTCACCGGCGATTTCCAAAACTTCTGCCACGTCTGCACCCTTTCCGCCGACCCGGCGCTGGCGAAAATGTCTGCCTATCCCGAACAGGTCTTTATCAACGACCGTCCCCTGCGCCAAGTCTTGCGCAGACAGGACGTCGTTGCCGGTACTTTCTACGTGGAAGATAAAACGCCGACTACCCTGAAAAACTCCCAAAACAACCGCTTTGGCTACAAGATCGGTGCACAGGACAACATCACCTACTACATCGGCAGCAATCCGGCTTCCGGCACCGTGGAAATATCCGACCGCTCCCGTGCCTTTACCACCGTCGGCAAACATTTCACCATGCGCGGCATCAACGTTTCGCAGTATTCGCCGAATCAGGTCTGGGCCTTCAATGACCCGCGTATGGGCGACATCAGCGGACCTATTGCCGTCAGCATCAATGGCGATAACAGCGTGGTGGAAAACGGCATCTTTGCACAAAATACCAGCTCTGCCCTGGCCGTCTTCCAAAACAGCAATACCCGAATCGTCAACAACCGCTTCGTGGATAACGGCGGCTCCGGTAGCGGCGGCAACTATGCGCACAACGTCGTCTTTGAAAATAACCATTTCGCCAACAACAACCTGGACGGCTATCCGACCCGGGGCTCAGAATGCGGTGCTTACTGCGGCCTTGCACACATCAAAATTACCCACTCGCTCAACGTCGTCTTCCGCAACAACGTTATAGATGACAGCGCCCAATCGCCCGCTATTGAGCCGAACAACCTGCGCAACAACCATCTGCCCGGTTTCTGGTGCGATGAAGGTTGCATCAACGCCCAAATCACCAATAACTTCTTCACCAATGTGCCGGCGGGTATCTTCTACGAAGTCTCTGACAGCGGCATCATCGCCTCCAACATTATCGAAGGCGGCGGAACAGGCATCAGTCTCTCCGGCTCCAGCAACACCCGCGTGTACAACAACACCATCTCACGCACCTTCCATCCTATCCGTCTGCGTGAAGATGACCGCATCGGTGGCTGCAACCATTACAAACACGGCAAATGCCTGTCCGAAGAAAAATGGTCGAAAGGCAAAAACCTCAGTTGGGCACAGACCGGCACGGAAATCTACAACAACATCATCTCCTCCCGCCCCTTCATGCCCAATGACGGCTCTGGCCCGTACTACGCCTACCCGCTGCGTACCGAAGGCGGTGTTGACCAGGACGGCAAGCGGAAAACCCACACCAATGACATGTTCAAGGGGCTGGACTACAACGCCTACTACCGTAGCAGTCCGCAGAACGAGCCTCACCTCATCACCTGGGACCTGCCCGAAATGGATTACCCGCTCAACCTGCTCTTCAAACGTGCCGCTGATCTCGCCAAGCACCCGAAAGTAAATCAGAACATCGTTGGCTTGGAGCGTCACGCACTGGATCTCTTTGGTAGCCGGGCGCAAAACCCCTACTTTATCCACGAAGCCCAGGACAACCGGGCCTACAAACAAAGCGACTATCGCCTGCGTGACAACAGCCCGGCACGCCGTAGCGGCAGAATGCTGCCATACAGCGTTGCCCGTGCTATCGATCCCAGCGGTAAAACCGTCAAACCCTGGGAAATTGTGGATCGCGGTGCACTGATGAACGTCAAAAAGAGCGCACTCCCCCGGGCAGCACTGCAACACCCAGGCATCGCTGCCGCACCGCGTGCATTAAAAGCCACACCGCATAACGCCCGAAATGCCGTAGCGGCAAACAGTGCCATGGACAACGCTGCCCGTGGCAACAGCGCAAACCTCAGAAGCACGCCAAACCAGCCTTACAGCCTGAGCGGTAGTGGCAAAAATGGCGACGTTAACGGCAATACAGGCGGACAAAATCTCGCCATCAATGGCAGGAGCGACAACGCCCCTGCTGTCGAGGCACAGCGAGGGACTACGGGACTGCTGCAATCCGATAAAAAACAACCAGAATACGACCGCATCCGTCCGTATAGCGAAGACATGGCTGCTGTCGAAAAAAATGGCCGCTGGGGCTTCATTGACCGCCAGGGCCGTGAAATCGTCAAACCGCAGTATCAAGACGTGCTGCCCTATGGCGAGTCTCGCGCAGCGGTGAAAAAAGACGGTCGCTGGGGTTTCGTTGACAAAGCCGGCAAAGAAACCGTCAAACCGCAGTATGACACTGTCTGGCCATACAAAGACGGCCGTGCCACCGTGCAGAAAGGTGGCGAACGGCAATCACTCGACATTAACGGCAAACCCATCACGCCATAAAAACCAAGCCCCGCCCTGTGCGGGGCTTTTCAGAAGCTTCCCAAAAACTCAAGGAACCTGCCATGAACCCATACTGGTACGCCGACGCCCACAGTTGCCTGCCGCTGCACGGCGACACCGACATCAACCAGCTACGCCTGCACTACGATGCCGGCGTGCGCTACCTCTCCGTCAATGTCGGCATGGATATGAATCCGCTCACGCAAATCATGACCACCATCGCCGGTTATCGTCGCCAGATAGCCGAAGCCGACTGGCTCGAACTCGCCGATACTGCCGCTGACATCGAACGCATCGCTGCGAGCGGCAAACTCGCCCTCAGCTTCGACCTCGAAGGCGCGTTGCCGCTTTTGGAAACCCCGGACATGGTTGCGCTCTACCACCGCCTCGGTGTGCGACAAATCCACCTCGCCTACAACCGCAGCAACAGCGTCGCCGGTGGCGCTCACGACGAAGGCGGCCTGACCCCGCTGGGCGAGCGCATTGTGGACGCCATCCACGCTGCCGGCATCCTCATGGATCTCAGTCACAGTAACGAACAGACCGCGCTCGACATCTGCGCTTACAGCGGCGACCGCCCCGTGCTGTACAGCCACGCCAACCCGCGCGCCCTCGTGCCGCATGGGCGCAACATCACCGACCGCGCCATTCGAGCCGTGGCGGCCACGGGCGGCCTCATCGCCCTGAACGGTGTGGGCAGCTTCATCGGCGATCCTGAACTCAAACCCGCCTCGCTCATCCCGCACATCGACTACGTCGCCCAACTTGTCGGCGTGGCCCACACCGCCATCGGTCTGGATTACTGCTACGACGACGGTGTGCCGGACATTCCCGCTGATGTGAACCGCCAGTACTGGTGGCCGCCGAGCGCGGGTTACGATCCGAAAAAAGGCCTGAGCGGCAAATACATCAGCCCCGCCGCACTTGATGATATCCGCGACGGCCTCGCCCAGCGCGGTTACACCGATAGCGATATCCGCGCCATCATGCGCGACAACCTGTTAA
The DNA here is from genome assembly GCA_963523555.1 of uncultured Cardiobacterium sp. Lineage (GTDB taxonomy): Bacteria > Pseudomonadota > Gammaproteobacteria > Cardiobacteriales > Cardiobacteriaceae > Cardiobacterium. The sequence goes on along the minus strand of CAURDG010000057.1, from coordinate 1,947 downwards.
CACTCATCCAGCAGGTATGGCATTAGGCCATCCCCTCATTCATCACAGAGATTAGAATTTTCCTCACCACAACGCCTACTAAATCACTGATTTTTCAAGCTTACAGACAGGGAAATTTTGGCTTTGCATCAGCTTCTAAAAATAAGGGAATGGATATTGATGCCGCTTGGCGGACCCAGTATTGATGCCGCTTGGCGGGCCCAGTATTTATCCCGCTTGGCGGGCCCAGTGTTTTCGCCGCTTGGCGGACCCAGTGTTTTCGCCGCTTGACGGACCCAGTGTTTTCGCCGCTTGACGGACCCAGTGTTTTCGCCGCTTGGCGGCGGACGGTAAAAAAAGGGCTGCACGACGGCAGCCCTGTGGTTGTTGCGTCCGGCTTAGAGTTCAAGGTTTCTCAGATACTCGCGGAAGCCTTCGCCCAGTTCGGGGTGGCGCAGGCCGAGTTCAACGTTGGCTTCGAGATAGCCGAGTTTGTCGCCGCAGTCGTAGCGTTTGCCTTCGAAGCGGTAGGCGAGCACGGTGCGTTCTTTGATCAGCGCGCTGATGGCATCGGTGAGCTGGATTTCGCCGCCTGCGCCTTTCGGCGTTTTTTGCAGGAGCTGCATGATGTAGCCCGGCAGGATGTAGCGGCCGATAACGGCGAGAGTGGAAGGCGCTTCTGCCGCTTCGGGTTTTTCGACGATGGCGTCAACGGTGACGATTTGTTCAGACAGTGCCGCGCCTTCGGTGATGATGCCGTAGCGTTTGGTGTCTTCGCGCGGTACGTCCATCACGCCAAGCACGCCCTGCTGATGTTTTTCAAAGACTTCCACCATCTGCTTTATCACGGGTTTGCCTTCGTTGATGACGAGGTCATCGGCAAGCAGGATGGCGAAGGGACGGTCACGCACGATGGGCTGGGCGCAGAGCACGGCGTGGCCGAGGCCCATCGCCATTTCCTGACGGATGTAGGTGACGCTCATGTCGCGCGGCTTGATGCGGCGCACGAGTTGCAGGAATTCTTTTTTGCCGCGCTGTTCGAGTTCGTTTTCGAGTTCGTAGGCGATGTCGTAGTGTTCGGTGATCGCCCATTTGTTGCGGCCGGTAACGAAGATCATGTTACGGATGCCCGCTTCGTAAGCTTCTTCGACGGCGTACTGGATCAGCGGTTTATCCACGACGGGCAGCATTTCTTTCGGGGTAGCCTTGGTCGCAGGCAGGAAGCGGGTACCGAATCCGGCGACGGGGAAGACGGCGAGTCTGACGGGTTCACTCATGGTTTTATACCTCTTGTTACAGGGATGTGAGGACATCCAGCGCGGCGGCGAGGGTCGCGGCCGGGTGGATACTCAGGCCGCGCATTGTAGCAGAGGCGCGCGGGCGGTTAGCTTCAGGCAGGATGACCTGTTTGAAGCCGTGCTGCTGCGCTGCCTTGATGCGCGCTTCGCCGTTGGCGACAGGGCGCAATTCGCCGGACAGCCCCACCTCGCCCATCAGCACCAGTTCGCGCGGCAGGGCGCGTTCGCGCAGGCTGGACCAGACCGCCGCCAGCACCGCCAGATCCGCTGCGGTCTCGCTGATTTTCAGGCCGCCGACGACATTCACGTATACATCCATATCGTGCAGGGCAACGCCGCCGTGGCGGTGCAACACCGCGAGCAGCATGGCGAGACGGCCACCGTCCAGCCCCAGGGTGACGCGGCGCGGATAGCTACCCCCGCCGCCGTCCACCAGCGCCTGCACCTCAACGAGCAGCGCGCGCGTCCCTTCCCACACCGGCACCACCGCGCTGCCCGGTTGCTGCCCGTCCGGCCGCGAGAGGAAAATCGCCGACGGATTGGCGACCGGCTTCAAGCCGCCTTCCAGCATGGCGAACATTCCCAGCTCGTTCACCGGCCCGAAGCGGTTTTTCACCGCGCGCAGCATGCGGAAGCGGCTGCCCGCCTCGCTTTCAAAATACAGCACCGT
>CAURDG010000056.1:0-8525 GCA_963523555.1 uncultured Cardiobacterium sp. | reverse complement strand
CTGGGCTCGCGCCAAGCGGGATGGTTACCGGGCTCGCGCCAAGCGGGATGGTTACCGGGCTCGCGCCAAGCGGCGTAATTACTGGCCTCGCCAAGCGGGAAGAATACTGGGCTCGTGCCAAGCGGGATGGTTACTGGGTTCGTGCCAAGCGGAAGAATGCTGGGCTCGTGCCAAGCGGGATGGCTACTGGGCTTTAGCCATGTCAGCGACAGGTTTCCTGGTAGCCGAATTCGCGATCAAGCGCGAGGATGAAGTCGGTCGGGTAGCGGTGGCCGAGGCCGCCGTTTGTGCGGTCGGTGCTGTTCACGCCGCGCAGGTAGAGGTATTCGACGCCGCCGAGGTGGGTTTCGGGGTCGTAGTCGGGCAGGCGTGTTTGTAGCAGGCGGTGTAGCGCCACTTGGTAGATGGCCGCTTGCAGCCAGTAGTGGTGGTCGTCCATCGCCTGTTTGAGGGCGGCGGCGTTGTAGGCGGCGGGGCTGTCGCCGAGGTGGTTCGATTTGTAGTCGAGGATGTAGTAGCGTCCGCCGTGCTGGTAGAGGTGGTCGATTTCGCCGCGCAGGTAGCGGTAGTGTTTGTGGTTTTTTTTGAGGCCGAGGGGCAGGCCGCAGGCGGTGAAAAGGGCGTCAATGCGGTCGATGTTGGCCGGGTCGCGGTCGTCAAGGGCGAGGCTGAAGCTGTATTCGCTGCGGTGGGCGCCGCGTTTGCTCGCCGCGAGGCTGATGCCGCTTCGCGGGCACTGCGCGGCGTAGATGTCCGCCAGCCATTGTTCGCAGGCGCTGAGGCCGGCGTCATCCAGCGGGATTTGCCATTCGGCGGCGTGGCGGCTGAGGGTTTGCCGCCAGTCGGCGCGGCGGTCGCCGTGGGTGTGTTCGAGGATGGCGTGCAGGTAGCTGCCCGCCGCCGGGCCACGCGGGAAGGTGTAGCGGATGTCGGCGTCGTCGGGGGGTGTCTCCGCCGTGCTGTCGCGGGGTTCGGCGATGGCGTAGTCGGCGAGGTCGATGGCGGTGTGGTTGTCGGTGTCGCGGCTGAGGGCGGTGAAGCTGGTGCGCTGCCAGCCGTAGTAGTGTTTGCGCGGCCAGGGTTCGGCTTCGCTGTTTGGCGCAGCAGCGGGTGTTTCTGCAACGGCGGCAGGCAGGACGCGTTCGTGCTGGCTGAGGCTGGCGTCTTCCGGCAGGATTTGGCTGTGCGGGCTTTCCGCCTGGCTTTGGTAGAGGGCGTCGCTGGGTTTGGCCGCGTTTTTGTGGCGTTTGGCGATGATGAGCAGGTCTTCGGCGCGGGTGATGCCGACGTAGTGCAGGCGGCGGTTTTCTTCGTCTTCGTGGCGTTCGTTTTCTGTTTTGGCGGCGCCTTCGGGTTTGCACGGGCTGAGGCTGAGGCGGTCGCCGTCGCGCACGGGGTAGAGGCGGACGCTGCTGTCGCGGTTGCCGCCTTTGTTGTTGCCGCCGGGGGCGAGGATGACGATGGGCGCTTGCAGGCCTTTGGCTTTGTGGATGGTGAGGAGTTGTACGGCGTTTGTGCCGGGTAGCGGCGGCACGGTGGCCCAGTCGGCTTGGGGTGGGTCGGCGAGTTGGCGTTGCCACCAGCGGCTGTAATGGGCGGGGTTTTGTTCGGGCGGGCGTTCGGCGAGCAGTTGCTGGATGTGGCGCAGGTCGAGGAGGTGGCGGTGGTTGTCGGGGTAGGGGGCGGCGGCGAGGGTTTGCCAGATGCTGTGTTTGGGGTGGTCAAGCAGCGGGGTGAGGGCGGCGAGCAGGCCGCCGCTTTGCCATTGGGCGCGGGCGCGGTTCAGGGCGGCGCGCAGGTCGGCAAGGGTGTATTCGTCTGCCGCTGCTTCGTTTTCGCCTTGTTCGATGGCGGCGAGGTGGTCGAGGTCGGCCTGGGTTTTGTTGTAGTAGGGGCCGGAGAGGAGGCGGTTGTGGTGGGCGCTGTTTTCGGGGTCGCGGATGGCGGCGAGCAGGTCGGCAAAGGCGCGGGCGACGCTGCCGGTAAAGAGGTTTTGTTCGTGCTGGAGTTCGCTGTCGATGCCGTGCCGGTGCAGTTTTTGTTGCAGGGTGACGAGGCCGTTGTTGCTGCGCATGAGGATTTGGATGTCGCGCGGGCGGATGCGGCTCAGGCTGCCGTCGTCGTTGCGCCGCGCGTAGGGTGAGGTTGCGGCGAGGAGTTGTGCGGTGAGGGCGGCGATTTTGTCGGTTTCTTCGTCCTGGTTCTGGCCGCTGTCCATCCAGATGAGGGGGGCGGCGATGGGGTTGCCGTGGTGGTCAACGATGCAGTTTTTCAGGTTGGCGGCGCTGGCGGGGTGGTAGTGGATGTTGTCGCCGAGGCGGTCGTTGTCGTGATGGGTGTAGTGTTCGTTGTGCGCGGCGATGAGGTTGGCGGCGCTGCGGTGGTTGGTGAGGAGCTGGTGGCGGTCGGCGGGGGCGATGTGCTGTTTGAGGCGGTTGTAGTTGGCGACGTCGCCGCCGCGAAAGCCGTAGATGGCCTGTTTGGGGTCGCCGACGAGGAGGAGGAAGCTGCGCGGCGGCGCGGTGTCGTCGCGCAGGTAGGTGTTTTCGAGCAGGCGCGCCTGGTCGTGGTTGAGGTCCTGGGATTCGTCCACCAGCATGACGGGGTAGCGGTGGGTGAGGTAGCGGGCGAGTGCGGCGCCGTGCGGGCCTTCCAGGGCGCGGTTCAGGCGGGTGATTTTGTCGTTAAAGGTGGTTTCGCCGCGTTGTTCGCGGGCGGCGGGCAGTTCGGCACGGACGGCGGTGATGAGGGCGGCGGTCGCAGCGGCATCGAGGGTGTCGTGGTCGTGCTGGTGGGCGAGGGCGGTGCGCAGCAGGGTGGTGAGCGGGTGGTCGTGGTAGCGGGCGGCAAGGGCGTCGTGGCCTTTGTTGAATTTGGGGTCGAGGATGCCGGCTGCGAGGGCGGTGCAGGCGTCGTCCAGCGGGCGGTTGTCGCGCAGTTGGGCGATAAGCACGGGCAGGGCGGCGCGGTGTTTTTTCCAGGCGGCGTCTTTGCGGGTGGCGGCAAGGAGTGCGTCGCTGTCGGTGAGTGTCTGCCAGTCGGCGATGAGGGCGGGGTCAAGGTCGCGCAGGGCGGCGCGGGCAGCGGCGCTGTCGGCTGCGTCCGGCGGGGCGACGGGGGTAATGGCGGCTTCGTTGTAGCGGGTCGCGGCGGCGACGGCGCCGAGGTAGGCGTCGCTGTCGTGCAGGCCGCCGCCAGCGACGAGGCGGGCGTATTCGGCGGGGTGGGCCTGGGCGAGTTCGTGGCGGATGCGACGCAGGTGGTCGTGGATGGTGTCGAGGTTGGCGCTGCTGTGTTCGTTGATTTGCAGGTGTTCGTCGCTGCCGGTTTCCAGCGCGTTTTCGATGAGCCAGCGCTGGCAGATGCTGTCGAGGGTGCCGATGGTGAGTTCGTCTAGGGCGATGCGGGTGTCTTCGATGCGGCGGTAGAGGTGGATAAGGCCGTCCAGGCCGCGTTCGCGCACGGGGGCGAGGATGAGGTGGCGGTTGATGGGGTCGGTTTCGCCCGCGCGGTCAAGCTGTGCGCCGAGGCGGGCTGCGAGGGCGTCGTCGTCATCCAGCAGGGTTTGATCCGCCAGGTAGGCATCGGCGATGGTTTTGAGGCGCTCGCGCAGGGTGTCCAGGCGGTCGCGCACGCGGTGCTGCATTTCGGCGGCGGCTTTGCGGGTGAAGGTGGTGGCGATGATGTCGCGCGGGGCGGTGGGAGTTTCGAGCAGCAGGCGCAGGATGATGCCGGTGAGCGTCCAGGTTTTGCCGGTGCCGGCAGAGGCTTCGATGAGGGCGCGGCCACGCAGGGGCAGAGTGAGGGCGGGGGTGTGCATGGTGGTGTGTTGGTGGGTGGTTATGTGATGGGTTTACCCTACACGGAATGTGTGGGATTGTCTCGCAGGTCCACCAAGCGGCGTAAACACTGGGCCCGTCAAGCGGCGTGGTTACTGGGCCCGTCAAGCGGCGTGGTTGCTGGGCCCGTCAAGCGGCGTGGTTGCTGGGCCCGCCAAGCGGCGTGGTTGCTGGGCCCGCCAAGCGGCGTGATTACTGGGTTCGCCCATGAAAAAGCCGAACCTGGCGGTTCGGCTGGGAAGGTGGGGGGGCTTTATTCTTTGGGCGCTTCTTTGTCGCTGTTATCCGCGTCGGAAAGGCTTTCTAGCGCCACCTGGCAGAAGGTTTCCTGCTGTTCGGCAGGGACGGCGGCGACTTGGTCTTTGATGATTTTCATCGCCTGTTCGCTGTATGCACCGTCTTTTTTCATGTCAGCTGCCATTTTGCTGTAATAGTCTTCGCACACTCCGGCGAAGGCGGCGGTGGATACGGCGGCAAGAAGTGCCGTAAGTATCACTTTTTTCATGGTGTTTCCTGTTTGGTTGGGAGGTGTCCATGCTAGCACAGCGCTACCGCCCCGCCGCGTTATTGCAGGTTTTGTAATGCTTCTTTGGCGGCCGTGAAGTCTTGCGCGGCGGCTTTTTCAAACCAGGCACGAGCGGCAGCCGGATCTTGTGTCACGCCCATGCCTTCGCGGTAGAGGATGCCAAGGTTGGTCTGCGCTTCCGGGTCGCCCTGTGCAGCTGATTGTTCCCAGTATTCACGCGCTTTGTCGTAGTCCTGGATGACGTCTATGCCGCGCGCGTAGCGAATGCCGAGGGCATTCTGTGCCGCACTGTGCCCTGCTGCGGCTGCTTGTGCCAGCCAGTGCAGGGCGGTAGCAGGTAGCGGTGGCAGGTCGAGCTCCCCACTGTGGCTGTAGAGGATGCCAAGGCCATACTGGGCAGCTGGGTGCCCCTGCAAGGCGGCTTTTTCAAACCATTCGCAGGCTTTTTTGTTGTCCTGCGTTGTGCCTTCGCCTTGCAGGTAGCAAACGGCCAGGTGGTTTTGTGCGTTGGCGTTACCCTGTTCGGCGGCAGTTTTCCACCATTGGCAGGCTTGAGCGAGGTCTTGCGCGACGCCAAGGCCGTCGTGGTAGAGCGCAGCAAGGTTGTTTTGTGCGGTGGTGTCACCTTGGGCGGCAGCCTGTTTCCAGTAGTCGTGTGCTTTTTTGTAGTCCTGTGTTACGCCGTCGCCGCTGGCGTAGATAATGCCCAGGTTGCGTAAGGCGTCAGTCTGTCCTTGCGCTGCGGCTTTTTCGAACCATTCTACGGCCTTGCCGTGGTCTTGTTCGCCGCCCAAGCCGTTGTAGTAGCACACGGCCAGGTTGCTTTGTGCTTCGGCGTAGCCTTGTGTGGCTGCTTTGCTGTACCACTCGCGCGCTTTGCTATGGTCTTGCGTGGTGCCGAGGGCGTTTTCATGGAGGCTGCCCAGCCAGTTCTGCGCGGCAGCACTGTTTTGGGCCGCGGCTTTTTCAAACCATGCGCGCGCGGTAGCGTAGTCTTGCGCCATGCCGAGACCAGCGGCATAGAGGAGTCCAAGTTGGTATTGGGCGTCAGCGTCATCCTGCGCAGCTGCTTTTTCAAACCATTGCCGCGCTGTGCCGTAGTTAAGGGCGACGCCGTCGCCGCTGGTGTAGTGGTGTCCAAGGGCAGTCTGGGCAGCGGTGTATCCCTGGGTAGCGGCTTTTTCCAGCCATTCGCAGGCGGCTGCATTATTTTTGGTTACGCCTTTGCCACTGCGATAGAGTTCGCCAAGGCGGTATTGTGCCTCGGCATCGCCTTGTGCGGCGGCTTTTTCCAGCCATTCGCGGGCATTGTTGTAGTCGGTGGCGGCAAGGTAGTTATCTCCCAGTTCACGTTGCGCGACTGCATCGCCGCTTTTGGCAAGGGTTTCCAGCAGGCGGCGCGCGGTAGCAACGTCGTTTTGTGCGCGGGCCTGCTCCATTTTGCGGCGGATGGCAGCCGGGTCGTCACTGCGGCCAAAGAGTTTGCAAAAAATGCTCATGGTTTTTCCTTATGTTTTGCGGGTTACTGGGATAGGGTTTCGCCGTCACGCCAGGCGGCAAGGACGGCGATATGTTCGGGGCCGATGCCGCAGCAGCCACCGATGATGTCCGCACCGGCAGCACGCCAGGTTTTGGCAAATTCGAGGTAGGCAGCGGGGCTGAGGTCGTGGCGGATTTCGTCCAGGCCATCGTTGGCGGGCAGGGCGGCTTCGTCAGCTTCGTGTGCACAGAAGGCATTGGCATAGACGCCAAGGCGCATGGTGCTGCCGGCGGCATCCAGCGCAGTACGGGCGGCGGTGATGGCAGAGGTCATGATTTCGGGGTGGCTGCAATTAAACAGCAGGGCATCGGCGCCAATGTCCATGACAGTGGCAACGGCGTCAGTAATGCTTTCGCCACTGCGCAGGCGCGGCGGATCGGCAGGGGCTTCGTCATCCAGGGTGAAGGAGGCCCAAAAGGGGGATTCGTGTGGCGCAAGCGCGTACAGGGCGCGCACTTCGGTGGTGCTGCTCTGGGTTTCGGCCAGCCATAGGTCGGCGTAGGGCATTTGTCCGTCAATGAGCGGGCGGGCAATGCCCGGGGCAGCAGTAAGGTCGAAGAGGTCGGGGCGGTAGGAGCCGAACAGTGGCGGTAGTGAGGCAGCAACGCGCACTTTTTTGCCACTATCGCTGACGGCCTGGCGCGCCAGTTGTCCAGCGAGGGTGGCCAGTTTGCCACCTTGCAGGCGGAAATCGTCTTCGCCGATATGGAAGGGCACGAGCGCGTAGCTGTTGGTAGTGATGATATCGGCACCAGCCTCAATGTAGGCACGGTGCACATCGGCAACGGCGGCTGGTTGCTGCATAAGCGCAAGCGCCGACCATTGCGGCTGGGCAAAGGGTGCGCCACGGCGCAACAATTCGCGGCCCATGCCGCCATCGAGGATGAGGAGTGGGTATGGCATCGGGATTCCTTCCTGTTGTGATTTGACTAGGCATTATAAGGCTGCCTCGTTGTCAAACGGGCGTCTGTCCGGCCGTATCGGGCAGGAATGATGCAAAATGGTGAAACAACACCGTGACAGTCCTGCTTGGAACGACTATATAATCCGCTGCAACCATTGTTACAGGAATGCATCATGACTATCCCGATAGCCCTTACTATCGCCGGATCCGATTCTGGCGGCGGCGCCGGTATCCAGGCCGATCTCAAAACTTTTTCCGCCCTCGGTGTTTATGGCGCTTCTGTCATTACCGCCGTTACCGCACAAAATACCTGCGCTGTCACCGCTGTCGCCGCTATCAGCCCCGAAGTGATTAGCGCGCAGATTGAAGCTGTTTTCACTGATCTGCCGCCGCAAGCCGTGAAGACAGGGATGCTGGGGGACAGCCAGACCATCTGCACCGTTGCAGACAGCCTTGCCGCAGTTGCCCCGCCTTTCCTTGTCATTGATCCGGTGATGGTCGCAAAAAGCGGCGATAAACTGTTGGCAGACGCTGCCATTACCACCCTGCGCGAGCGCCTTATCCCGCTTGCCAGCCTCATTACCCCCAACCTGCCTGAAGCGGGCGAACTGCTGGGGCGCCCTATCACAACCCGCGACGATATGCCGCAGGCGGCCGCCGAACTGCTTGCGCTCGGTTGCCGCGCCGTGCTGCTCAAAGGGGGACATCTAACGGAAGGGGTGAGCGACGATTTACTCCTCACCGCTGATGGCGCGACCTGGCTTACAGCTGCGCGCTATCCGACCAAAAATACACATGGCACCGGCTGCACACTCTCTGCTGCGATTACCGCCGGACTCGCCAAAGGCCTACCCCTTGAAGCAGCAGTGCGGGAAGCGAAGGACTACATCAGTGCTGCGATTACCGCCGCTGATCGCCTGCACGTCGGACACGGCCACGGCCCGCTGCACCACTTCCACCGCTGGTGGTAACACTAACCCCAGGGATAAAACTGAGAAAGCGGCATCGCAGACAACAGATTGGCATCAGCCGCCCACCCCATCCACAACCCGGTTTCCCAACCCATGCCCCGCCAAGAGACCCACATCACCCCTATCCCGACCCAATGGATCGGGCCGCTCACCATCAGCGGCAACGCCGTGAACGACACCGTCCGCGTCCCGCTCGCAACCTACGAAACCCCGCTCTGGCCCTCCACCGCGCGCGGCGCGAAAGTCGCCGAACACTGCGGCGGCGTGCACTGCACCCTGATTGATGACCGCATAGCGCGCAGCATCCTGCTCGAAGCGCCTGATGCCGCGACTGCCTACACCGCACTGCAACAAATCCTTGCTACACGGGAAACACTCGCCGCCGTTGTCGCAGGAACAGGCCGTTTCGCCCGCCTGCTTGACCTGCACCACCAAATCGTCGGTAACCTGCTTTATCTCCGCCTCGAATGCGCAACTGGCGACGCCTCCGGGCATAACATGGTGACCAAGGCCGCCGATGCCGTGCTTTCCCACATCCTCACCGTCCATCCCGAACTCGCCTACGGTTCGATCTCCGCCAACTACTGCACCGACAAAAAAGCCAGCGCGGTGAACGGCATTCTTGGCCGCGGCAAAAACATCATCGCCGAAATCACCATTCCACGCCGCCTCTGCGCGCGGATGCTGCGCACCACGCCGGAAAAAATCTGCGCGCTGAACCTGCGCAAAAACCACATCGGCGGGG
>CAURDG010000055.1:0-8636 GCA_963523555.1 uncultured Cardiobacterium sp. | reverse complement strand
CCGCTTGGCGGTTATTCAGGGTTGTTTGAACCCCCATTTGGCAAGGATGCCGTCGAGTTCGTCGAGATTGCTGTATTTGAGGGTAACGCTGCCGCGTCCCTGTTTACCATGGCGGATGGCGACCGGGTAGCCGAGGAAGTCGCTCAGGCGGTCTTCCAGTGCGTGGATATTGACGTCGCGCGGAGGCGGGTTGGGGGATGCGTCTGGATTTTTCTGTAGTTGTCTGACCCGCGCTTCGATTTGCCGCACGCTGTAGCCGCGTTCCAGAGTTTCTGTCAATAGGAGTTTCTGCTGGGGCGCTGCCAGGGTCAGCATGGCGCGGGCATGGCCCATTTCGATATCGTTGTTGTAGAGCGCTTCTTTGACCGGTTCGCTCAATTCGAGCAGGCGCAGGATGTTGGTCACCGCCGAGCGCGAGCGGCCGACGAGTTCGGCCGCTTTTTCGTGGGTGAGTTTGAAGTCCTGCACGAGTTGTTGCAGGGCGGTGGCAACTTCGAGGATGTTGAGGTCGCTGCGTTGCAGGTTTTCAATCAGGGCAACGGCGAGCGCCTGCTGGTCGGTGTAGTTTTTGACGACGCAGGGGATTTTGGTGAGGCCAGCGATGCGGCTGGCGCGGAAGCGGCGTTCGCCGGCGATGATTTCGTACTGGCCGTCGCTGATGGGACGCACGACGAGCGGTTGCAGGATGCCGTGCTCGGCGATGGATTGGGCAAGTTCTTGCAGGGCGGCATCGTGGAAGACTTTGCGCGGCTGGTACACGCCAGCGCGGATTTTGGCGGCGTCAATTTGTTTCAGGGCTTCGAATTCGGGCTGGGCGATAACGTCGCGAGCGGCTTCGCCCAAGAGGGATTCAAAGCCGCGTCCGAGGCCGCCGCGTTTGGGTTTTTGCATGGTTTTTCCTTATTGTCCGAGGCGTTGTTGGAGTTCGGCGGCAATTTCGCGGTAGGCGACGGCGCCTTTGGCATTGGTGTCGTATTGCACGATGGGCAGGCCGTAGCTGGGCGCTTCTGCAAGGCGCACGTTGCGCGGCACCACGGTCGTGAACATCAGGCCTTTCAGGTAGGATTCGAGGCTGTCTGAGACGTCACGAGTGAGGCGCGAGCGGTTGTCGTACATGGTGCGGATGAAGCCGGCAACACGCAGGTCGGGGTTGACGGTTTGGCGCAGTTGGCCGACGGTATCGAGCAGGGCGCTGACGCCTTCGAGCGCAAAGTATTCGCACTGGATGGGGACAAGGACGTAGTGCGCGGCGACGAGGGCGTTCACGGTAAGCAGGTTGAGAGTCGGCGGGCAATCGATGAATACCCAGTCGAAGCGTTCCGCCCAGCCGTGGATGTGTTTTTTCAGCAGGGCGTGGCGCATGTTTTCGCGGAAGAGGGCTTCGTCCGAGCCGGTAAGGTCGGCGTTAGCAGGCATCAGCCAGATGCGCGAGTTTTCGCAGTAGAGACAGGTGTCTTCGACACTGCGTGTGCCGAGCATGACGTCCATCACGCCGTGCTCGACGCCGCGCCGATCCACGCCGCAGGCGACGGTGGCATTGGCCTGTGGGTCCATGTCAATCAGCAGCACGTCCGCGCCGTTTTCGGCAAAGACGGCAGCGAGGCTGACAGCGGTAGTGGTTTTGCCGACGCCGCCTTTCTGGTTGGTGATCGCGATGATGCGGCTCATGCATCCCCCCGCCGGATGTCGAGCAATACCCGCTCGGCATCAAGATAGGGCACTTGCAGCGGATGGGCGGCGTGCAACGCGAAGCCTGCGGCCTCGACGTTTTCTGCTTCGCGCCCTTTCATCAGTAACCAGCGGCTGTGTGCGCCGCCGAAGTGCGTGGTCATTTGCACAAAGGCGGTTGCCGAGGTGAGGGCGCGGCTGATGATGATGTTTTGTGGTGTGCCTCGCCAGTCTTCGGCCCGCTGAGCAGCGACTTGCACATTCGGCAACTGTAATGCTGTCGCCGCCTGGCGGATGAAGGCGGCTTTTTTGCCGTTGCTTTCGACTGCCAACACGGCAAGCTGCGGCCGCATCACCGCCAGCAGCAGCGCGGGCAGTCCGGCGCCAGAACCAATGTCGGCCAGTGTGTGCGCATCTTCGAGATAGGGAACGACGGCGAGGCAATCCAGCACATGGCGCGGCACTTGTTGCAGCGGATCGCGCACGGCGGTGAGGTTATGCACGGCATTCCAGCGGTTAAGCAGGGTCAGGTATTGCGCGAGTTGCGCCCGCTGTTCCGACAAGACGGCAAACGGCAGTGCGTCCAGCCCGCGTTCCAGCAGTTCCAGGGCAGCTTGTGGCAGCATCAAGCGACCTTGTTGCGGAAGAATTCCAGCAGCAGGCCGACGGGGCGACCGGTACCACCTTTCGGCGTGCTGCCCTTGAAGGCACTGCCGGCGATGTCGAGGTGCGCCCAGGGGTAATCTACGAAGGCCGAGAGGAAAGCGGCAGCTGTGACCGCGCCCGCTTCGCGTGAGCCGGAAATGTTTGGCAAGTCGGCAAACGGGCTTTTCAGCATGTCGCGGTAAGCGGGGTCAAGCGGCATTTTCCATGCCAAATCGCGCGCGGCTTCGCCGGCGGCAAAGAGCGCATCGGCAAGCGCGTCATCGTTCGCGAAGAGGCCACTGCGCACACCGCCGAGGGCGACCACAATCGCGCCGGTCAAGGTCGCCATATCAATCACCGCCTGCGGTTTGTAACGCGCGGCATAGGTCAGGGCATCGCATAAAATCAGGCGGCCTTCGGCGTCGGTATTGAGCACTTCCACCGTCTTGCCAGACATCGACGTCAGAATGTCGCCGGGGCGGATGGCGTTGCCGTCCGGCATATTTTCGACAGCGGCAACCAGGCCGACCACATACAGCGGCAACTCCGCCTCGCACAGGGCTTTCAGCGCGCCAAACACCGCTGCTGCGCCGCCCATGTCGCCTTTCATCTCGTCCATGGCCGCCGACGGCTTGATCGAAATCCCGCCGGTGTCGAAAGTCACACCCTTGCCAACCAGCACAAACGGCTGCGCGTTTTGCGCATTGGCGGGGCGGTATTCAAAGACGATAAAACGCGGTTCGTTGGCGCTACCCTGTGCCACGCCGAGCAACACCCCCATACCAAGCGCCTCAATATCCTTACGTTCCAGCACCTTTGCCGACAGCGGCGTATATGCCTTGGCCAGCGCCTTGGCCTGATCACCCAGCCATGCCGGGGTGCAGACATTCGGCGGCGTGTTGACCAGATCACGGGTGAACGCGCTGCCCAGTGCCCAGGCATGGGCGAGTTCCAGCGTCGCCTGCACCTCGGCTTTTTCCAGACGGTCGCAGACAAACAACCATTCATGTTTACGCGCTTTGCCTGCATCCGACTTGAACGCATCAAAGCGATACGCCGCGTACGCTGCCGCGCGCGCCATCACATCCACGGCGTGTGCACCGTCGCCGAGCAGCAACCCGACCTTGCCCCAGCCGGACTCATCTGCCAGTGCCTGTACGGTTGCCGTTGCGCGTTCCAGCGCCGCATCCGAGCCGTCATGGCGCACCACGATCACACGCGCCGCCGCCACATTGGGCACGTTTACAAACAGACGCGACGTCCCGTCCTTGGGCGGGAAATTACCCGCATCACGCTGCGCGGCAAAAAAACCGCCTGACACCGCATCCAGTGCGGCGAGGCGGGCAGAAAACGCACCATCAGCAGCCACAGACACCGCCAACACATCCGCCGCCAACTCGGCAGGCGCACATACCTTCAAAGAAAATTTCATCAACGGAAACCTCGACAATTCGGCTAAACTGCGCGGAAAACGCGCCAAAAAGAGGCGTGAAGCATAGCACAAACCCCGCTCACCATGCCGATACTCTACCGCTACCTCATCCGCGAAACCCTCGCTGTTTTTCTCGCCACCAACCTCATCCTCCTCGCCATCCTCCTCAGCTTTCGCCTCTCCTCCCTGCTGGCTGCTGCCGCCGCCGGCAACATGGCACTCAGCGCCGTCTGGCAACTCGTCGGCCTGCAAGCCGTGCGTTTCCTCGTCGTCCTCATGCCCATCGCCTTCGTCCTCGCCGCCGTGATGACTCTCGGTCGCCTTTACCGCGACCAGGAAATCAGCGCCGTCCTCGCCTGCGGTATCGCCCCCAAACACCAGACCCGCGCCCTCCTCCTGTGTGCCGCCCCCATCTGCCTGCTGCTGCTCATCCTCAGCCTGACCATTCTCCCCGGTGTCTATCGCGGCCAGGAAGGCCTGCGCCAACAAGCCCAGCAAGAAGCCGGCATGATCCTCTTTACCCCCAACACCTTCCGCCGCCTTGATGACGGCACCGTCGTCCACACCGGTGCTATCGAAAATGGCGAACTGCGCGACTTCTTCATCGCCCGTCAGGAACCCGACGGACACAGCATCATCCTTGCCGACAGCGGCCGACTCGGCGGCAGCGAACAAGAACGCCACCTCTACCTTGAGCATGGTCGCCGCCTCTCCTGGACGGATAACCACGACCCCACCCGCACCACCCTCTTCACCTTCGACAACGCCGACCTGCGCCTGCCCGGTGCCAACGCCCTCCCCGGCGAAAACACCCGTCTGCGCAACATCCCGACCAGCGAACTCGGCGCCAGCCCCGAACACCTCAGCGAATGGCAGACGCGCAGCAACCCCGCGCTTGCCCTCATCATCTACACCCTCTGCCTGCCGCTCCTCGCCCGCAGCCAGCCGCGTCAGGGCCGCTACCAGAAAATCCTGCCCGCCTTCATCGGCTTTGCCCTCTACATCAACCTGCTTGACCTCGCCACCGTCGCCATCCGCAAACAGCAAATTGCGCCGCTACCCGGCAGCTACTGGCTGCACGGCGCCGTCCTCGCCCTCATCCTCATCGCCTGGTACCGCCACACAAGGAGAGCCTGATGCTGACCCGCTTCGACCGCTACCTGCTGCGCACCATCCTCATCACCACCCTCATCACCCTCGTCTTCCTCCTCAGCGTTGACCTCATCATCCAAATCTCGGCTGAAGCGGACGACCTGGGTCGTGGCCACTACACCCTGCGCATCCTCCTCACCCAGCAACTCCTCGTCCTGCCGGAAAAACTCATCCTCTTCACCCCGGCCGCCGTCCTCGTCGGCACCATCATGGGCCTCGGCCAACTCGCCGCGCAGAACGAAATCGCCGTCGTCCGCGCCGCGGGTATCTCGCGCCTGCGTCTCGCCCGCGCCGGACTGCTACTCGCCTTCACCATCGGCGTGCTCAACATCATCAACGGCGAAACCCTCGCGCCGCAACTCGCCGCAAAAAGCCGCCTCATTCACCACCTCGCCCTCGGCGAAGGCGCAGAAACCACCACCGCTCAGGGCATCTGGCTCAAACAGCGTGACACCATCATCCATATCGGCGCCCTGAACCCCGACGGCAGCCTGCAACACCTGCGTTACTACCAGGCCGATGCCGACCACATCACCATCACCGAAGCCGAGCGCGCCACCTACGCCGCCCCCGACTGGCAGCACGAAAACCCGCGCCGCTACCGCACCAGTGCGGAAAAGACAGAAACCCTACCTGCGCCTGCGCGCTGGGAAAACGGCGCAACTCCGGCAGACCTGAAAAGCCTTGCCGCCATCGGTTCGGCGGAAACCCTGCGCGAACTGCACACCCTGACCCGCTTCATGGCGGCGAACGGCCTGAATCACAGTCAAGAAAGCCTCAAATATTGGCAACGCCTGCTCACCCCGCTGACCACAGCGGCAATGGTGCTCCTGGCGCTACCCTTCGCCTTCGGCAGCAACCGCAGCGGCCAGCAGGGCACCCGCCTCGTCATCGGCATCCTCCTCGGCGTCGCTTACTACGTCACCAGCGGTGTCATCGCCAATCTTGCCCTGCTGCTCCACTGGCCGCCGCTGCTTGGCGCCACCCTGCCTATCCTCCTTTTCACCGTGCCGGCCTTTATCGTGCTGACAAAACAATGAGCCACAAAAAAACACAAAGGCAAGCAAAGCAACCGTATGATAATTGCCGGAACCCCATAAAAAACCTACACTTTAAACTTCACAACCCGCCTGATACCCATGCAAAACGCCACGCAAAACCGATTGAGCAAAATCCTTACCGTTATAGCCATTTTCTGGCTGATTATCGCCCTCGCTGCTCCATCCTTCCTCGCGCCAGCCATCGAAAAAAACACCCGCACCTTCTTTAACAGCGCTGATATTGAACGCCTGCGCGACAAAGGCATCGAACTCAGCCTGGAAAACTACCAGCGCAACTACTTCAGCAGCACCGCCGATATCCGTCTTAGCGTCCGTCCATTCAGTGGCCAGCCAACCTGGTACAGCACAACCCTTCACGCCCGTATCAACCACGCCCCGCTCGTCAACAGCGGCATCAACCTGTTCAGTGCCACCTTGACCAATAGCACCACCGGCGGCAGCCTTGCCACCTACATCCCGGACGAACACCTGCACATCAAGGCAAGCCTTGCTGCCCTTGGCCAATTGCATCAGACCATCCAAATCCAAAAAAACGATACCCAAAACCTCAATAGCGAAGGCATCAGCCTAAGCTGGCATAGCCACATCCGTCACCCTGACCAGGGCCACGGCGAGTGGCTACTTGGCAACCAGCAATGGCAGCAAAACGGCACGCGTCTCAGCATCGCCCGTAGCGGCGGCACCTACCGCAGCGATGGCGATAGCCTGCGTTTCAATGCCGCACAGCTCAACCTCAGCTACACCAACCTCGCCCAACAGCAGCAAGATATCGTCCTCTACAACCTGCAAGGTAACTTAACCCGTGAAGAACGGCGCTATACCGTGGAAGACCTCACCATCAAAAGTAAAAACGCGGCAGGCATGACCCAGACCCAGCGCCTGCAACAAAACGTCATCACCGCCTACCGCCGTGACAATGGCCACCTGCGCAGCCTCGAAGCACAAAGCACGGCAACCTTCGACCTGCCGCTACTCAAAGCTTACAGTGGCGACCGCCTCTACCTATCACTACAACAAGAATCTGATGGCAACCGCCTTATCTTCACCAGCAGTAAAGAACAGTCCACCCACCTGAGCGGCAGCCTGCTCTTCCCGCTACTTTTCCCGCCACCGTATAGCACTGCCCAGCTGAACGGCACACGTGGCGAATTCCTGGTCTATGGCGACCACGCACAAAAAAGCGGCCTGCTACCTGTGCTGGCACTGGCTCTTGGCAAAGAACGCCTACGCGCTGATGAAGACGGTAACTATCCCCTGCAAGTGGACATCAACGGCAACGAAGTCCGCGTTAACGGCAAACCCCTGTTCTACCTGCGCTGAACGAGACACTAACACCAAACGGAGCAAATACCAGCGCAGCCGCCAAGCGGGATAAAACCTGGGTTTGTACCAAGCGGGATAAATATCGGATTCCGTCCATTCACCATCATGAACACACCCATCGAAACACACCCGCTTGCCCCTTTCATCCCCAAAAACGCCAGATTGTTGCTGCTTGGCAGCTTCCCGCCACCGCGCAGCCGCTGGAAAATGGATTTCTATTACCCGAACCTGCAAAACGACATGTGGCGCATCTTCGGCCTCATCTACCACGGCGACCGAAAGCACTTCCTTGCTGCCGACGGCAAAGGCTTCCGCGAAATAGCGTTGCGCGAATTTCTTGCGAAGCATGGTATCGCCATCAGTGACACCGCTTGCAGCGTCCGCCGCTTACAAGGCAACGCCGCTGATAAAAGCCTCGACATCGTGACAACACGGGACATTGCCGCCCTGCTAAAACAACTGCCCGCCTGCACCACCCTCGCCACTACGGGGGCGCTAGCCACCACAACCCTTATCGAACAATGTCCCGCAGGCACCCCCGTGCCGCGCATCGGCTCATCCATCGCCATCACGCTTGCCGAACGCAGCCTGCAACTGTACCGCTTACCTTCCACCTCGCGCGCCTATCCGCTCAAACTGGAAAATAAAGCCGCTGTCTATCGCGACTGCCTCGTCACCTGCGGCTTACTGAAATAACGCAGGTTCTATCCGCTTGGCGAGCCCAGTGTCTATCCCGCTTGGCGAGATGCAGCCTGTGGACGAATGGCGTTACCGGGGCAACAACAAAGGTGGCGCATTCAGAGGAGTTGCAGGAGTTCGGGATCATCAGCGTGCTCAAGCAGCATGGTACGCACGCGCGCCTGCCACAGTTCGCCGAAGCGGGCGAGTTCGTCCGGCGTTGCCTGCCCGCTGACGGCTTTCGGCATCAGGCTTTGCATTTCCGCCGGGAAGGGCACGACGGCGGCGTTGAGTTCGAGTTCGACGCTGGCGCCGTTATCAAGGCGGCGCAGGGCCATCAGGCCACGGATGGGGCGTCGTAATCCAACAGGTCGCGGCGGGTAAAGCGGGCGGCGGGGCCGAGGAAGGCAGCCAGCGGATCATGCACGCGCAGGGTTGGGGCGGCAGCGAAGAAGGCGGGGAAGGTTTCAGTCATGGTGGCTCCGTGGTGGTGAGAAAAGAAAGGGGGATTGTATCGCCGCCAAGCGGCGTCAATACTGGACCCGCGTCAAGCGGGGTGGTTACCGGGCCTACCAAGCGACGTCATTATTGGGCTCGCGTAGGATGGGCTTTATGGCTAATGTACTTAATTATTCATACAGATATTAAATAATAGGTCAATATTATTTAATCGAAGT
>CAURDG010000054.1:0-8660 GCA_963523555.1 uncultured Cardiobacterium sp. | reverse complement strand
GTAAATACTGGCCTCGTCAAGCGGGATAAACACTAGCCCCGCCAAGCGGCGTAAAGACTGGGCTCGTCAAGCGGGATAAATGCAGGGCCCGCCAAGCGAGATAAAACCTGGATTCACCTTCAAGCAGCGGAAAATCAGCCACCGTCGCGCGCTACAATGCCCGCCTTTATCCACTACCCGGAGCCTTCAATGTCTGCTTTGCCTATCGCTGCCGTTGCCCTCGACAAGGACGGCGTTACTTTCGATTCCGAGCGCATTTATGCCGACGCGCTACTCTCAACGTTGCGCGCCCTGCCCAAGCCGTATCCCGGACCGGAAGCGCTGGCGGCACGGTGCAGCGGCGAGAGCAGCACCGCGACGGCCGCGATTTTGCAGGCGGCGCTCGGCGATACGGTGGATATGAAGTTTTTTTTTGCCGACTGGTTTGCGCGGCGCGATGCCATTATTGAGGCGCACGGTGTGCCCTTTATGCCTGGTGCGGATGCGTTGATTGAGCGGCTTTATGCCGAGGGTTATCCGCTGGCACTGGTGTCGGCGGATGATGAGGAGAATGTGCTGGCTGATTTTCAGCGCAGCGCCAAGCCGGAATTGTTGCAGTGTTTTTCGGTGGTCATCACCGCCGGCAATGTCGCGAAGACCAAGCCGGATGCCGAGCCGTATTTGCGTGCCGCTGCTTATTTGGGCGTGGATACGGCGCGGATGCTGGCGGTAGAGGATTCGGCGGTGGGTGTGCAGGCGGCGCTGGCGGCGGGGTGCCCGACGCTGCTGTTCGCCGCTGATGCTGCCCCGCCTGCTGCGACGGCGCAGGCGGTGTTACGCGTGATCCGTCATCACGACGAGGTGTGGGAGTTTTTGTCATGAAGCCAGTGATTAAGGCAGTCGCGCTGGATAAGGACGGCGTCATTTTCGACACGGAGCGTCTGATTTATCGCGCGTTCCGCGAGCTGATTGTGCGCGAGCGCCTGCCGATCCGGCCGGAACTGTTTGAGGAATTGGTCGGCAAGCCGCCGCAGGTGTATTTGCAGGTGCTGAACGAGGCGCTGGGGCAGGCGATGTCGCTCGATGATTTCATCGCACACTGGTTCGCGCTGCGCGATGAGATTTTTGCCGACGAGGGCGCGCCGTTCATGCCGGGCGTGGATGCGCTGATGGCCGCTCTGCACGCGCGCGGTGTGCCGCTGGCGTTGGTCACGGGCGATTTCCGCCGCAATGTCGAGCGCGATTTTGCCCGCAGCAGTCGTCCTGAGTTGTTCGCCTGTTTTACTCACGTCATTACTTATGAGGATGTGGTGAACCCGAAACCTGACCCGGAGCCGTATGTGCGCGCAGCGGAAGCGTTAGGCGTTGACCCCGCCAATCTGCTGGTGGTCGAGGACTCGCCGCCGGGCGTGGAAGCCGCGACCACGGCAGGCTGTCTTACCCTGATTCTGCCGGGTTACGGTATGATAAGCCCCGATTTGGCGGCGCGCGCCTGGCGCACCATCCGCCACCACGATGAAGTCCTGCGTTTGTTTGATGAATATGGTTCCCGATGAATTGCGACTGGCCAAAGGCGGCGCGACGTTGACCGTCTCCTTTGCCGGCACCGCTTACCCGCTTTCCGCCGAATTTTTGCGCGTCTGCTCGCCGTCTGCTGAGGTGCGTGGGCACGGTGGCGCGTGGACGCTGGTTGCTGGGCGGCGCAATGTGCTGATCCGCCGCGTCGAACCGGTTGGCAGTTATGCCGTGCGCCTGTATTTCAGCGACGGCCATTTCAGCGGCATTTATACCTGGGACACGTTACACGACCTTGCGGTCAACGCAGATGATTACTGGCAGCGCTATGAACAGGCGCTTGCCGCTCAAGGCAAAACACGAGATACACGATGACAGAGAAAGAGCAAACCCACTTCGGCTACGAAACCATCAACAGCGAGGAAAAGGAAGGCCGCGTCGCCGATGTATTCGATTCCGTCGCCACCAAATACGATTTGATGAACGACGTGATGAGCGCCGGCATCCACCGCATGTGGAAGAACTGGTACATCTGGCAGACCGAAGTCAAGCCGGGCGAACACGTCCTCGACCTCGCCGCCGGCACCGGCGACATTACCCTGCGTCTCGCGAAACGGATGCGCGGTAAAGACGGCGACATCGAAGGACGGCTGGTGTCATCCGACATCAACGCCTCCATGCTGAAAATCGGCGAGGAACGCCTGACCAACAAGGGCTGGCTGAAAAACCTCGAATTTGTCATCGCCAACGTCGAAGCGCTGCCCTTCCCGGATAACAGCTTCGACCTCATCACCATGTCCTTCGGCCTGCGCAACGTCACCCATCAGGACAAAGCCTTATCGGAAATCGCGCGCGTGCTCAAACCGGGCGGTCGTGTCCTCGTCCTCGAATTCTCGCGTCCGAAGAACGCCGTCATCAGCCGCTTCTACGACTGGTACAGCTTCACCTTCCTGCCAAAAATGGGCGAACTCATTGCCCGTGACCGCGACAGCTATCAGTACCTCGCCGAATCCATCCGCATGCACCCGCCGCAAGAAGAACTGAAAGCAATGTTTGCAGCAGCAGGCCTCGAAAACTGCGAATACCAGAATCTCAGCAACGGCATCGTCGCCATTCACAAAGGCAAAAAACCCCATGCTTGAAAACTACCTCGACGCGCGCCTTTTGGTCGAACAACTCATCAACGGCGCGCTGCGCCTTGACCCGGCGGCGCGCGACAAACTGGCGGTGCTGAACGGTCGCCGCATCAGCATCGACCTGAACGGCCGCGATACCCCGTGGATTGCCGAAATCGAAGACGGTGCCGTCCGCCTTTCCGACGATCACGCCACCCTCTGCGATGTGCGCCTCAGCGGCGACCTCGCCGGTTACCTGCAACTCTTCAAACATACGCCAAGCGACACCCCGCGCGGCAAACTGCATATCGAAGGCGACCTGCACACCGCGCAACAATTCCAGCGCGTCATGGGCGAACTTGCCCCCGACTACGCCGCCGTACTGCGCACCCACTTCGGCGACGACTTCGGCAGCCTGCTTGCCGACGCCCTGCGCCGCCTGCAAAGCGTGGGGACAAGCGCCAAAGCCGCCTGTGAAGCAAAATTGCGTGACTACCTCGAAAATCACGGCTGCGCCACACGCACCGATGCCGCCGCCTTCGCCGCCCGCCTCGCCGCGCTCATCAGCCGTATCGACCGCCTCGAAACCCGTCTCGCCAAGGAAACCCGCTGATGCTCGCATCCGCCCGCCGCAGCTACCACATCGCCCGCGTCCTCATCCGCTACCGCCTGCACGAATACCTGCCGGACGAAGGCATCTTCCGCTGGCTGCGTCTTGCCGCCCGCCTGCATCCTGCTTATTACCGCGATGCCGCCGAACATGCCACCCTCGGCAAACGCCTGCGTCTCGCCCTGCAAGACCTCGGCCCCATCTTCGTCAAACTTGGCCAGACCCTCTCCACCCGCCCCGACCTGCTCAGTCCCGATCTGCTCGAAGAACTGAGCAAACTGCAAGACCGGGTCCCGCCTTTCCCCGGCGATGAAGCACGCCGCATCATCGAAACCGCCCTGGGCGAGCCGCTGGAAAACCACTTCGCCGACTTCGACGAAACCGCGCTCGCCTCCGCTTCCGTCGCGCAAGTCCACACCGCCACCCTGCACAGCGGCGAAAACGTCATCATCAAAGTACTGCGCCCCGGCGTGGAAAAAGCCGTCGCTGCCGACATTGCGCTGATGTACCAACTGGCGCGGCTTGCCAGCTGCACCGGCGAAGGCCGCCGCCTGCGTCCGGTCGAAGTCGTGCGCGAATTCGAAAACACCATGGCGAACGAGCTCGACCTCATGTTTGAAGCGGCAAACGCCAGCCAGCTGCGCGCCAACTTCACCGACTCACCGCTGCTCTACGTCCCGGAAATCCACTGGCGCTACTGCCGCAAAAACATCCTGACGATGGAACGCATCTACGCCACCAATATTGCCGACCAGGAAGCCATCCACGCCGCCCACACCAACATGAAAGTCCTCGCCGAGCGCGGCGTGGAAATCTTCTTTACCCAAGTCTTCCGCGACAGCTTCTTCCACGCCGACATGCACCCCGGCAACATCTTCGTGGACACCACTAACCCCGAAACGCCGCGCTACTGCGCCATCGACTTCGGCATCATGGGCTCGCTCACCCCCGAAGACCAGCACTACCTCGCTGAAAACTTCCTCGCCTTCTTCAACCGCGACTACCGCCGCGTCGCCGAACTGCACGTCGAGTCTGGCTGGGTGCCGGGCGATACCCGCGTGACCGACTTCGAAGCCGCCATCCGCAAAGTCAGCGAACCCATCTTCGGTAAACCCATCAAAGAAATCTCCTTCGGCACCTTCCTCATCAGCCTCTTCCAGACCGCGCGCCGCTTTAACATGCACATCCAGCCGCAGCTCGTCCTCCTGCAAAAAACCTTCTTCAACGTCGAAGGCCTGGGCCGCCGCCTCTACCCCGAACTCGACCTGTGGACGACCGCCAAACCCGTCCTCGAAGCCTGGATGAAAACCCAGATCGGCCCGCGCGCCGTGATCAAACAAATGCGCTACCACGCCCACGAATACGCCAAAGCCCTGCCGCAACTGCCGCTGCTCGCAAGCCGTGTCCTGCAACAACAACTCGACCAGCCGCCCAGCCCGCGCAGCAGAGGCGCAAGCGGCAACCCGCGCCTTATCGCCGGTACCCTGCTGCTGATTGCCGCCGTTACCCTGTGGCTCACCGCCCAACCGCAGGGCGCCGCCCAGCATACCGTCCTTAGCCTCATGGCCGCGATCGGTCTGTGGCAATGGCTGAAAAAAGATCAGCGCTAACCGAATACCCCAAACAAGGAACCCGTCATGTTACAAAGCAGTGACAGCCGCGCCCACAGCGACTCAGACAAATGGCACAAATACAGCGGCACCAACATCC
This sequence comes from uncultured Cardiobacterium sp., assembly GCA_963523555.1. Classification (GTDB taxonomy): domain Bacteria; phylum Pseudomonadota; class Gammaproteobacteria; order Cardiobacteriales; family Cardiobacteriaceae; genus Cardiobacterium. The sequence goes on along the minus strand of CAURDG010000054.1, from coordinate 3,731 downwards.
TGCCGATGTGGATTGCCGACACCGAATTCCTCGCCGCGCCCGCTATCAATGACGCCCTGCAATCGCGCATTGAGCATGGCGTCTTCGGCTATGGCCACACCCAGCCGCGCTTCATCAACGGCATCATCCATCACTGTCGCAACCAGTACGACTGGCATGTGGATGCCGACTGGATTATCCCGCTCACCGGCTGCGTCCCCGGCCTCAACTTCAGCCGCGCCATCGCCTACCTGCGTGGCAAAAAACGCGCCGTGACCGTAGAACCCGTCTATCCGCACCTGCGCAAAACCTCGGCCATCCTGCCCGGCTACGAGAATGCCGGTTCACCCTGCATACTCGAAAACGGCCGCTGGGTGCCCGACTTCGATGCGCTTGAAGCCAACATCAACGACGAGACCGGTCTGCTGCTGCTCTGCCACCCGCATAACCCCATTGGCCGCGCCTATACCGATACCGAACTCGCCCGTTACCACGCCATCGCCAAAAAATACGACCTGCTCGTCTGCTCGGATGAAATCCACTGCGACATCGTCCTCAACGGCACACGCCACCGTCCCTTTGCCAGCCTGGATGACGATGCACGTGACCGCACCATCACCCTGATGGCGATGAGCAAAACCTACAACATTGCCGGACTCTCGTGCGCCTTCGCCATCATCCCGAACGCCACCTTGCGCCAGGAATACCGCCGCGTCAGCGCGGGCATGACCGGCGATGTGAACATCCTCGGCATGACCGCGAGCATCGCCGCCCTTGAGCACGGCGAAAAATGGCGGCGGAAAATGATTACCTACCTGCGCGAAAATGCCCAACTTGCCGAAAAACGCATCAACGCCACCGGCAAACTGCACATGACGCCGGTCGAGGCAACTTTCCTCGCCTGGATCGACGCGCGTGGCCTCGGCGTGGACAACCCGCAGCGCTACTTCGAAGAACACGGCGTCGGCATGAACGACGGTGCGGACTTCGGCGCCCCCGGTTTCGTCCGCCTCAACTTCGGCTGCCCGCGCGACATGCTTGAAGAGGCGCTTGCTCGCATCGAAAAAGCCGTTGCCGCGTCATAACGCGTCACAAACCCAAATCTTGCCAATCCGGCAAAACACTGTCGAAATCATGCGTTAGATTCCGGGAGTTGCACATTGATAACGCATGAAAAAAAGGAACCCATCTCTATGATCAACATCTACGTCGGCAACCTCTCCTACCGGGCCACCGAACAAGAACTGCGCGACCTCTTCGCGCCTTACGGCAGCGTCAGCAATGCCAGCATCATTACCGAGCGCGGCAGTGGTCGCAGCAAAGGCTTCGGCTTTGTCGAAATGCACGACAACAGCGAAGGCCTGCGCGCCATCGAAGCCTTGAATGGCAAAGAAGTCGGCGGCAGACCGCTCAAAATCAACGAAGCACGCCCGCGCGAAGAACGTCCGCGCCGCGACCGCTTCGGCGGCGGTAACTTCGGCGGCAACAGCTGGTAATACGCACCGCCGTTATTACGAAAGCCCGCGCAAGCGGGCTTTTTTCTACTACGAAGCCGATACCTCTCTTGTGTGACAACCACCCTACCCTATTCTTCCATTCTTTGTTCTTGCGTTGCCCACCGCTTGTCTATGACCTCCCATCATTTGTGAATTTTTCCCTTTCTTTCCCCAATCGTGCGTGGCTATAATGTGCATACGGTGTTGTAATGTGTTGATTCCGCCTAATCCTGTCCACATATTTCACCGCCACCGCTTGTGTTGCAGGCGGTTGTCCCTTCTCACCCATCAGGAGTCAATGTTATGAAATGGTCTCGCTTCACCAAACTCGCCGCCGCAGTTGCCGCCGGTTCCCTCTTGGCCGTCCATGCCCATGCTGCCGGGCGACTTGTCGTCTATTGCAGCGCAACGAATGCCATGTGTGAAAACGCGGTGAAGGAATTCGGCAAGAAGCACGACGTGAAGGCTTCGTTTATCCGCAACGGCTCCGGCAGCACCTTTGCCAAGGTGGAAGCGGAGAAAAACAATCCGCAGGCCGATGTCTGGTACGGCGGCACGTTTGACCCGCAATCGCAGGCTGGTGAGCTGGATCTTCTGGAAGCCTATCAGTCACCCAATCTGCCGCAGATTGTCGAGCGTTTCCGCGATCCGGGTAAGGTAAAGGGTAACTACACCTCGGCGATTTATATGGGCATCCTCGGCTTTGGTGTGAATACTGACCGCCTGAACAAGCTTGGCATCAAAGAAGTGCCGAAATGCTGGAAAGACCTGACTAAACCGGAATACAAGGGTGAGGTGCAAATCGCTGACCCACAAAGTGCTGGTACGGCCTACACCGCGCTCGCCACCTTCGTGCAACTCTGGGGTGAGGATGAAGCCTTTAACTATTTCCGCCAGCTGCACCCGAATATTTCGCAGTACACCAAATCTGGCGTGACCCCGTCGCGCAATGCCGCACGCGGTGAAACGGCCATCGGTATCGGCTTCCTGCACGATTACACTCTGGAGAAGAACAAGGGCGCGCCGCTGGAACTGGTTGTGCCGTGTGAAGGCACGGGTTACGAACTGGGCGGCGTCAGCATCCTGAAAGGCGCGCGCAACATGGATAACGCCAAGCTGTTCGTGGATTGGGCGCTCTCAAAAGAAGGGCAGGAATCTGCCTGGAAACAAGGTGAGTCTTTGCAGATTCTGACCAATACCACCGCCGAACAGGCGCCGAATACGCCGGATCCCGCGCAACTGAAATTGATTGACTACGATTTTGCGAAATATGGTTCTGCTGATGAGCGCAAGCGGTTAATCGATAAATGGGTAGAAACGGTCAAGATGGGTAAATAACAGTTTTAAGTACGGTCTGTGTGTCAGGCCGTACTTTTTATTATATTGAGGAGGCAACTATGAAGATTTCTCGAATTGCGCTCGCTATATCGGGCCTCGTATTGAGCGGTGCGGTTTTTGCGGCGGCAGAAAGTCGCCTGGTGGTGTATTGCAGCGCGCAAAATACGATGTGCGAGCAGGAAGTGCTGGCATTCGAGCAGAAGTACAAAATCAAGACGAATTCTATTCGTGGCAGCACTGGTAGCATTTTTGCGCGGATTGAAGCGGAAAAGGCTAATCCGCAAGGCGATGTCTGGTATGGCGGTACATTGGATCCGCATTCACAGGCGGGCGAAATGGGATTGCTTGAAGCCTATAAATCGCCCAATTTGCAATATATCCCCGATGCGTTGAAAGATCCGGCCAATTTGCATGAGCACTCCATTGAGAAGGAAAAGGGTGCACCGGTGGAATTAATCGTGCCGTGTGAAGGTACGGGTTATGAAATTGGTGGCGTCAGCATTATTAAGGGTGCAAGAAATCCTGAAAACGCGAAATTGTTTGTTGATTGGGCGTTATCTAAAGAAGCGCAGGAATTGTCGTGGAAGAAAGGGGAATCGCACCAAATTCTGACGAATAGTGAGGCGGAAATGTCGCCCTATTCGCTGGATTTCAAGTCCATCAATTTGATTAACTACGATTTTGATAAATACGGTGCCAGTGATGTGCGCAAACGTTTGATTAAACGCTGGGTCGATGAGGTCAAATTGGGGAAATAGGAGCGCAGTTGTCCCGCTTGGCGGGCTCAGTGTTTATCCCGCTTGACGAGTCCAGTGTTTACGCCGCTTGACGAGCCCAGTGTTTACGCCGCTTGACGAGCCCAGTTTACGCCGCTTGGCGAGCCCAGTATTTACGCCGCTTGGCGAGCCCAGTATTTAC
>CAURDG010000053.1:0-8680 GCA_963523555.1 uncultured Cardiobacterium sp. | reverse complement strand
GCCATGTTACTCACCAAACGTCAATTTCTGAGCCGCAGCGGGATGCTCGGCCTCGGTGCCGCACTGCCGCTTTCCGCTCATGCCGCTACGCCACTCGAACAGGCCATCAATGAACGCGTGCAGCAATTGCGCGCGGAAGGTCGTCTGGCAAGCGATGAACGCACCGCCTGGCTGGTGCATGATCTGGTTGCCAACCGCCCACTGGCGCAAATCAATGCCAATACGCCGCTGCAATGTGCCAGTCTGGTCAAGCCGTTTGTCATCCAGGCCTATCTGCTGACCCATTTTGTGAAAGATGCCGCCCTCTATCCGATGAGTGAGCGGGTGCAAAATGAAATGCGCGGTATGGTGGTGTCCAGCAACAACGAGTTCACCAACCATCTCTTCAAGCGCCTCGGCGGGCCGGAAGGCGTGCAGTGGATGCTGAAAAAACAGGCTCCGCAGATTTTCCGCAATATTCAAATCGTCGAGAATATTCCCGCCCAGGGGCGTACCTACCGTAATCGTGCCTCCGTCGCTGACTATGACCGTTTCCTCCGCGCCATGTGGGCGAACCAGCTACCCGGTGCACAGTTCCTGAAACAGATTATGTCCATCCCCAATCCCGACCGTATCCGCTCGAAAACGCAATTCGTGCCGCAAACCGCCACGGTGTATGACAAAACCGGCTCTACCGCGATGCTCTGCGGCAATTTCGGTGTCATCGAATGCAAGGTGAATGGCCGCAGCTACCCCTACACGATTTCCGCCGTTATCGAAAAAGGCACCGCGGCGGGAAATTATTCGAGCTGGATTACCAGCCGCAGTAATGTCATCCGCGAAATTTCGGATATTGTGTACCTGCATTTTGCAGCCAACCATCAGATTGGCTAGGATTTATCGCTTTGACAGCCCAAAATGTTGAGAGTATGATGCGCCACCCTGCGACCCCGCTGTTACGGCATTTTGACCCATGGGCATATGCCAAAAACCGTTGCCGTGATTCCGGCACACTGCCACTGGCAGAAACGGAAACATTGCGACAATGGACGGGGACGCGCGATGACGTCGTGCACTACACCCTTGAAGGACAAGTCGACAAGCACGGACAAACCCGTTTAAGCGGTAATGTGCGTGCTGTCTTGCATACCGAATGTCAGCGCTGCCTGGAGCCGATGGCGCTGGAAATCGCTCATGACTTCGATTATGTCCTGATTCGGGATCAATCCCTGGAAGATAGAGTGGCCGATGGCAGCGAAACCCTTATTTGCGCTGGGGACGAACTGGACCTGGCGTGGTTTATTGAAGAAGAAGTCCTGCTGGCGATGCCGATGATTGCCAAGCATGATGATTGCAGCCTGCCGCAGATCGGCGCGCAAGACCCCCTGCCGCCGGCAGATGCGCAACCCAATCCGTTTGCGGCTTTGAAAGACTTACTGGAAGCTAAGGAGAATTCTCATGGCCGTTCAACAGAATCGTAAAACCCCCTCTAAACGCGGCATGCGCCGTGCCCACGACGCTCTTACCGGCAAAACCATTTCTACCGACAGAGCAAGCGGTGAATATCACCTGCGTCACCACATTACTAAAGATGGTTTCTATCGCGGCCGTCAAGTGATAGTCCGCGCCAGCAACAAACAGATTGATATCGAAGAATAAAATCCACCTGCGCCATGAGCACGCAAGAGCCGCCCGTCATTGCCATTGATGCAATGGGCGGCGATATCGGTTTGGACGTCACGCTGACCGCTATCGCCCTCATCCAAAAGCGGCATAACGACGTTCATATACTGATCGTTGGCGATGAGAACGCTATCCGCGCCCACAAAGCCTTCCCCACCATTGATGATGGGCGTATCCGTGTTCGCCATACTTCCCAGGTTGTTGCCATGGACGAGGCACCTGCCAGTGTGCTGCGTCACAAAACCGATTCATCCATGTGGAAGGCTATCGAAGCCGTTCGCGATGGTGATGCGCAGGCCTGTGTTAGTGCCGGTAATACCGGCGCATTGATGGCAAGCAGCCGTTACATCCTGAAAATGCTACCCGGCATCTCACGCCCCGCCATCTGTGCGGTGGTGCCTTCGCGTGGCGGTCATGTGCACTGGCTAGATCTTGGTGCGAATGTTGATGCCAAACCCGAGCAGCTGGTGCAATTCGCCGTGATGGGTTCGGAGCTGGTTAAGGCGGTGGATGAAAAAGCGCAACCGATCGTCGGTTTGCTCAATATTGGCGAAGAAGCCATCAAGGGAAATGACATCGTCAAGGAAACCAGCAAGCTGTTAGAACAAACCGGCCTCAATTACTGCGGTTTTGTCGAAGGCAACGACATCTTCCTCAAAGAGCATTTGGATATCGTGGTTTGTGACGGCTTCGTTGGCAACGTTGCCCTGAAATCCGTCGAAGGTATCGCCAAATACATCCAGACTACCCTGGAACAAGAATTCCGGCACAGTATCTTCAGCAAAATTGCCGCGCTCTTTTCTCTGCCAGTTTTGCGTCGCACCAAGCGCCGCATCGACCCACGCACCTACAACGGCGCTACCCTGCTCGGTTTACAGGGCATCGTCATCAAAAGTCACGGTAATGCCGACGCATTTGCCTTTGCCAATGCTATTAACGTCGCGCGTCTAGAAATCACCAACGGCATCATCGGTCACATCCGTAAGCAACTCGAACAACCGCATCCCCGCATTCCGGCAGAAGAACCCCCTGCATGATTTACAGCAAAATACTCAGCACTGGCAGCTATCTGCCACAGCAGGTCATGACCAACCATGACTTTGCCGAGCGGATGGATACATCCGACGAGTGGATTCGTACCCGTACTGGCATCGAACAACGCCATATCGCAGCGGCCAACGAAAGCAGCACCGATCTCGCTTACTACGCCGCACGTGATGCTCTGCAAGTGGCGAATATTGATCCCGCCAGCATTGACCTGATCATTGTTGCCACTTCCACACCGGAACACCTTTTCCCCAGTAACGCCAGCCAACTGCAAATGCGCTTGGGCTGCGGTAACATCCCGGCTTTTGACATGCAGGCAGCCTGCTCGGGCTTCGTCTTCGCGCTGGCTACAGCTGACAATTTCATCCGCGCGGGCAGCAGCAAACGCGCCCTGGTTATTGGTGCAGAAGTCTTCAGCAACATCCTGGACTGGAGTGACCGCAGTACCGCTATTCTGTTCGGTGACGGCGCCGGTGCCGTCATCCTTGAAGCCTCAGATACCCCTGGTATTCATGGCTCCGTATTGCACAGTGACGGACGCTACAAAGATCTGCTGTTGGTGCCGCGTGGCAGCGGTTCCCCGGCAGACAGCCTTGCTGATCGTCTACCTTTCATCCATATGGAAGGGCGTGAAGTCTTCAAAGTTGCCGTGCGCACGTTATCCGGACTGGTGGGTGAATTGCTTGAACAACAACACATGCAAGCGGAAGATATCGATTTTCTTATCCCGCATCAGGCTAATCTGCGCATCATCAAGGCGACTGCAGAACACCTCAACCTCCCGATGGAGAAAGTCATCCTCACTGTGGCCGAACACGCCAATACATCCGCCGCATCCATCCCGCTGGCATTGGACTACGGCATTAAAAACGGTACGATACAGCGCGGCCACAAACTACTGCTGGAAGCCTTTGGCGGCGGATTCGTTTGGGGCGGAAGCATCATTACCTACTAAAGAGGAGCGTATATGACCACCATCGCACTCATCTTCCCTGGACAAGGTTCACAAAGCGCCGGTATGCTTAAAGAGCTGGCCACCGTCTATCCTGCCGTACAACGCCGTTTTGTCGAAGCATCCGACATTCTCGGACTTGATTTATGGCACATCTCCCAAGAAAACCCTAGCGGCGAACTGGATCAAACCGCCATTACTCAGCCCGTCCTGCTTGCCGCCGGTATTGCTTGTGCTGATATCCTGCATGAAACCTGCGGTATCACTGCGTCTTACATGGCGGGGCATTCCCTTGGTGAATACACTGCGCTGTGTGCAGCAGGCGCTATGACCTTTGCCGAAGCGATACAACTCGTGCATATGCGCGGCAAAATCATGCAGGAGGCTGTTGCTACGGGCGAAGGCGCCATGGCAGCTATCCTGGGGCTGGACGATGAAGACGTTATCAGCGTTTGCAACCGCACCCCTGGTAAAGTAAGTGCCGCCAACTTCAATTCCCCCGGACAAGTTGTGATTGCCGGCGAAGCTAAAGCCGTTGCTACCGCAATAGAGAATGCCAAATTAGCGGGGGCCAAACGTGCCGTCCCGCTTGCTGTCAGCGTTCCTTCACACTGTGAACTGATGCGCGCTGCTGCTGCGCAACTCAGCCTGCACCTCAATAAAATTAACTGGCAACCGGCAAACGCCACTATCATTCACAACGTGGATGCCAAGCCCCGCGATACCGCAACCGGTATCGAAATAGCGCTCGGCGCCCAGCTCTACCAGCCAGTGCGCTGGGTAGACTGCATTGAGGCACTCGCTGCACATGGTGCTGAGCTCTTTATTGAGGCCGGCCCCGGCAAAGTCCTGACCGGTCTGAACAAGCGTATTGATAAGAATCTGCGCACTATCGCCTTTGATCACCCTGACAGCGTCGACGCCGTACGACAAGCCCTGGAGACAGCATGAACCTGCATAATCAAGTTGCCCTTATCACCGGTGCCAGTCGCGGCATTGGTCGCGCCATTTTAGATGCGCTTGCCCAAGCGGGTGCTACCGTCATTGGTACGGCCACCAGCGATAGCGGTGCAGAAGCCATCAGCCATTACATCGCTGAAAAAGGCTATCAAGGCAGCGGTAAAAAACTGCTGGTCAATGACAACGATGCCATTGAAGCCCTCATCAAAGATATTGCCGCAGAATTTGCTCCCGTCGCTATCCTTGTCAACAATGCTGGCATCACCCATGACAACTTGCTGATGCGAATGAAGCCCGAAGAATGGGACAAGGTCATCGATACCAACCTGAGCAGCGTGTACCGCCTCAGTAAAGCTGTCCTGCGTGACATGATGAAAGTCCGCTGTGGCCGCATTATCAATATCACGTCGGTGGTCGGCATCATGGGCAACGCCGGCCAAACCAATTACGCCGCTACCAAAGCGGGACTTATCGGTTTTTCCAAATCCCTGGCTCGCGAAGTCGGCTCACGCGGCATTACCGTCAACTGCGTCGCTCCGGGTTTTATCCAGACCGACATGACCGATAAATTGCCGGAAGAACAAAAAGCCCAGCTTGCTGCGCAAATCCCGCTGGCCAAACTTGGTCGGGTCGAAGACATAGCCGAAGCTGTCCTCTTCCTTGCCCAGGCTGATTACATTACCGGTGAGACCATCAACGTCAATGGCGGTATGTATATGGTGTAAAGCCGCTCTGTGGCAAACACCCCCTAAACCTTTTACAATGCACTCCCCTCAATCACAACCTAGGAAAACACACACCATGAGTAATTCAATCGAAGAACGCGTCATCAAAGTGATCGCAGAACAACTGAGCGTTGATGAAGCGCAGGTCAAACCCGAAGCAGCCTTCATCGATGATCTTGGCGCCGATTCCCTTGACCTCGTAGAGCTCGTCATGTCACTGGAAAAAGAATTCGACTGCGAAATCCCTGACGAAGACGCCGAAAAAATCACCACCGTGCAAACCGCCATCGACTACGTCAAAGCCAACAGCTAAGCGGGTCGAAAGGCAAGCCACGGTAGTACCCACTGCTGTGGCTTTTTTTATATCCCTTAACGGCAGAAACACATGACGCAACAAACTACCCACAGAGCCATACCTCGTGTCGTCGTGACCGGCATGGGCATCGTTAGCCCCGTCGGCAGCAGCATCGCCAGCGCATGGGACAACATCCTCGCAGGCAAAAGCGGCATCACCCCTATCACCGATTATGACCCGTCGGCATTGCCCGTGCGTTTTCGCGGTTCCGTGCAGGGATTTGACCTCGCCCGCTACCTAGACGCCAAAGAAGCCCGCAAAATGGACAGCTTCATCCACTACGGCTATGCCGCAGCGGTAGACGCCATCACAGATAGCGGCCTCGATTTCAGTAACAATCCCACCCTGCGCGAGCGCACCGGTATCATCATCGGCTCCGGCATCGGCGGCCTGCCCGGCACCCTGGAAGGCTATCGCGAATTCCTGGAACGTGGAGCCCGACGCGTCTCGCCCTTCTACGTCCCGCGCAACATCATCAACATGATTGCGGGCAACATCTCTATCCACTACGGCATCACCGGTGCGACACTCGCCACCGTTACCGCCTGCGCCAGCGCCACCCATTCCATCGCCCAGGCCTATCGCATGATCCAGATGGGCGATGCCGACGTCATCATCGCCGGTGGCGCAGAAAGCGCCGGTAACGACATGGGCATCGCCGGCTTTGCCGCTGCCAAAGCCCTCTCAACCCGCAACGATGCTCCCGAACAGGCTTCACGCCCGTGGGACAAGGACCGTGACGGCTTCGTTCTCGGCGACGGTGCCGGCGTCATCATCCTCGAATCCCTACCGCATGCTCTTGCACGCGGTGCCACTATCTACGGTGAAATCATCGGCATGGGTATGAGTTCGGACGCCCACCACATGACTGCCCCATTGGAAGACGGCTCAGGTGCAGCACGCTGCATGACCCTGGCGCTGGCAGATGCGGGCATCACCCCCGAAGACGTGCACTACATCAACGCCCACGGCACCTCAACTCCGGCCGGCGATATCGCCGAGACCCGCGCGATTAAAAAGGCCTTTGGCGACCACGCCTACAAACTGGCGGTGAGCAGTACCAAATCCATGACCGGTCACACCCTCGGTGCCGCAGGCGGTCTCGAAGCCATCTTCACCCTGCTCGCTCTGCGCGACCAAACCGCTCCGCCGACCATCAACCTCGACAATCCCGGCGAAGGCTGCGATCTGGATTACGTCCCGCACCAAGCCCGCCCGATGTCCATTGATATTGCCCTGTCCAATTCCTTCGGCTTCGGCGGCACCAACGCCAGCATTCTCTTCCGGCGGTATGCGGCATGAAACGCCTGCTGCTCAATCTCTTCCTCACCCTCATCCTGCTTGCCGGCTGGGGGGCGGGCATCTTCTACCTGCAATACCAAAAAACCCTGAATGCCCCGCTCGTTGCCGAAGGCGATGGCATCATCACCGTCAAGCGCGGCGACACCCTGGCTACACTCAATCGCGAACTCATTCGCCGGGGCGTCATCAGTGGCAGCGACTGGGTGCTGCCGCTCTATGCCCGCCTCAACCCGCAAGCCGCTAATATCAAAGCGGGCGACTACCGCATTGACGAGAACGCCACCCTGCCGTCGCTTATCAACGACATCACCAACGGCAAAGTCGTCGTGTATAGCGTTACTGTCATCGAAGGCAAAACCTTCAAAGACCTGCGCGAAACCCTCAGACAGACCGCCGGCCTCGAACACACCCTGAACAACAAGACCGATGCGGAAGTTGCCACCCTGCTTGGCCTGCAAGGCAACCCCGAAGGCTGGTTCCTGCCTGAGACCTACCAATTCAACCGGGGCACGACCGACCTTGACATGCTGAAGCGCATGCACGGCGAAATGCAGCGTACCCTCGAAAAAGCCTGGGCAAGCCGCGCCGAGGGCCTGCCGCTTGCGACCCCCTACGAAGCGCTTATCCTTGCTTCCATCATCGAAAAAGAAACCGGCGTCGCTGCCGAACGTCCGCAAATATCAGGCGTCTTCACCCGCCGCCTGCAAAAAAACATGCTGCTGCAAACCGACCCGACCGTTATCTACGGCGCGGCAGACTACCACGGCGACCTCACCCGCAAACACCTGCAAACCGACACCCCCTACAACACCTACATCAACAAAGGTCTGCCACCGACCCCCATCGCCCTGCCCGGCAAAGCCAGCATCGAAGCGGCACTGCATCCGGCAGACGGCGACAGCCTTTACTTCGTCGCCGACGGTACAGGCGGCCACACCTTCAGCGCCACTTACGAAGAACACCAACAAGCCGTCGCTGACTACCTGAAAAAACAACAACACAAACCATGAACGGCCGTTTCATCACGCTGGATGGCGGTGAAGGCGTCGGCAAAACCACCCAACTCGCCTACATCCGTGCGTGGTGTAGCGCCAACCACATCGAAGCCTGCTTTGGCCGCGAGCCGGGCGGCACCCCCTTCGGCGAACAACTGCGCGCTATCCTGCTTGACCCCACTACTAAAGCCGATCCCATCAGCGAACTGCTGCTCATCCTCGCCGCCCGCCGTGCCCACCTCGAACAAACCATCCTGCCCTGCCTCGCGCGTGGCGCGTGGTACATCAGCGACCGCTACGGCGATGCCACCTATGCCTACCAGCACTACGGACGCGGTATCCCCGCCGCTACCATCGCTACCCTCGAACAGGCTAGCGGTACCGATCGTGTCCCCGACCTCAGCCTCATCCTTGGCAGCAGTAGCGCCACTGCGCGTGACCGCTTGAGCGGACGTGGGCAAAGCGCCGACCGCTTCGAAAACGAAAACAGCGACTTTCATGCCCGCGTCGCCGCCGGTTACCGCGCCCGCGCCACCGCGCCACACGCCCGCTGGATAGACGCTGAAGGCGATCCGGATACCGTCTTCGCCCGTATCCGCCCGCATCTTGAAGCCCTGCTCCCCTAAGCAGCAGGGCATTCACATCAGCCAACCGCCATTGTTTCCTCAACCGCTTGATCCAT